>CAXICH010000062.1:0-9997 GCA_964022245.1 uncultured Alphaproteobacteria bacterium | reverse complement strand
AGGAAAGATGTTCCACCCGAGGGCGATCACCGTCGTCATCGCCCTGACCGCCGCCCTCGTCCTGTCGCTGTCCTTTGTGCCTGCCGCGGTCGCGATGTTCGTCACCGGCAAGGTGGAGGAAAAGGACAGCTTCGTGATGCGCTGGGCCCGGGTCGGCTATCAGCCGGCGCTGGACTTCGCGCTGAAGACCCGGGGTTTGATGATCGGCATCGCCGTGGCGCTTGTCCTTCTGGCGGGCTTCGGCGCGTCGCGAATGGGTTCGGAGTTCGTGCCCAATCTCGACGAGGGTGACATCGCCATGCACGCCCTGCGCATTCCCGGCACCAGCCTGAGCCAGGCCATCCAGATGCAGACCGCGCTGGAGGCCCGCATCGCCGCCTTCCCGGAGGTCGAGCGGGTCGTGGCCAAGATCGGCACTGCCGAAGTCGCCACTGACCCGGTGCCGCCTTCGGTCGCCGACACTTTCATCATGCTGAAGGACCGCTCCGACTGGCCCGATCCCAGAAAGCCGCGCGGTCAGCTTGTCGAGGAGATGGAAGCCGCCGTGAACGAAATCCCCGGCAGCAAATACGAGTTCACCCAGCCGATCCAGATGCGGTTCAACGAACTGCTTTCGGGCGTGCGCGCCGATGTCGCCATCAAGGTGTTCGGCGACGATCTGAACGAACTGCTCAGGCTCGGCGCCGAGATCGAAGGCATCGTCGCCGGCGTGGATGGCGCGGCCGATCCCCAGACCGAACAGGTCACGGGTCTGCCGGTGCTCCAGATCACACCCAACCGGGCTGCCATGGCGCGACTGGGTTTGAGCGTCAACGACGTCCAGTCGGTCATCTCCACCTCGATGGGCGGCACCACGGCGGGGCAGATTTTCGAGGGCGACCGGCGTTTCGACGTCGTCGTTCGCCTGCCCGAAGCGCTGCGATCCAACACCGATGCGATCGGTCGCCTGCAGATACCCCTGCCGGCGGGCGAGGGACAGGCGCGTCAATTTGTGCCCCTGGCCGAGGTGGCGACGATCGAGCTTGCGGTCGGTCCCAACCAGATCAGTCGCGAGAACGGCAAGCGACGGATCGTGGTCACCTCCAACGTGCGCGATCGCGACCTGGGCTCATTCATCGGGGAAGTGCAGGAGCGGGTCGAGACCGAGGTGACGATCCCCGCCGGCTACTGGGTCACCTATGGCGGTACGTTCGAACAGCTCATCTCGGCGGCGAAACGGCTTCAGGTCGTGGTGCCGGCTGTGCTGCTGCTGATCTTTGGCCTGCTGTTCGTCCTGTTCCGCTCGTGGAAGGACTCGGCCATCGTCTTCTCCGGCGTGCCCCTGGCGCTCACCGGCGGGGTGGCCGCCCTGATGATGCGTGATCTGCCGCTGTCGATCTCGGCGGGCGTCGGCTTCATCGCCCTGTCCGGGGTCGCTGTGCTCAACGGCGTGGTCATGGTCAGCTTCATCCGGGGCCTGATCGAAGAGGGCAAGCCGATCCCCACGGCTATCCGCGAAGGCGCACTGACCCGTCTGCGGCCTGTGCTGATGACCGCCCTGGTCGCCAGCCTGGGCTTCGTGCCCATGGCGCTCAACGTCGGGACCGGGGCCGAGGTCCAGCGTCCGCTGGCCACGGTGGTCATCGGCGGGATCATCTCGTCGACCCTGCTGACCCTGCTCGTGCTCCCGGCGCTCTACAGCCTCGTCCACGGCCGCGACCGGACCGAGGATCGTCCCCGTCCCGCCTGGCTCGACCACCTGCCGTTCCGCGTCAAGCGGAGGCGGTTCTGACCGTCCGCCGCTCCACACCCTCCCCCAACTCCGGAAAGGTTCTCATGACAGTTGCCTATCGCCGGGATCCCTGGTCCTGGCTCAAATCACCCGCAATGGCGCTGGCCGCCATCCTGCTCTTCTTTCTCATCGACGGAGCCCTGGGCCAGGCCCTGGCCCACGGCGTGGCCGAAGGCGACAAGGGCTACATCCAGGAGACCTCCGGCTTCCTGTTCTGGCCGTTCGTCTATCTCGGGGCCAAGCACATGGTCACCGGCTACGACCACCTGCTGTTCCTGTTCGGCGTGATCTTCTTCCTCTACCGGATGAAGGACATCAGCATCTATGTGACGCTGTTCGCCATCGGCCACTCATCCACCCTGCTGCTGGGCGTGCTGACCGACATCAGCGTGTCCAGCTATCTGGTGGACGCGATCATCGGTCTGTCCGTCGTCTACAAGGCGCTCGACAACCTCGGCGCCTATCAGCGTTGGTTCGGATTCCAGCCCTCGACCAAGGCCGCGACCCTGATCTTCGGCCTGTTCCACGGCTTCGGCCTGGCGACCAAGCTGCAGGATTTCCAGCTGTCATCCGATGGACTGATCGGCAACCTGATCGCCTTCAACATCGGGGTCGAGGCAGGCCAGCTTCTGGCCCTGGGCGCCATCCTCATCGTCATGGGTTTCTGGCGCAGGACGACCGGCTTTTGGCGTCATGCCTATGCCGCCAATGTCGTCCTCATGACCCTCGGTTTCATCCTGGCGGGCTATCAGCTCGTCGGCTTCTTCGTCACCTGATCGGAGACCTCTCATGCAAAACGCCAACAAGCCCGACCCGTCCGAACTGCCCTCGACCGGCAAGCTGTTGAAGTCCACGGCCTTGGCCGTCGTGGTCGCCGCCGGTCTGCTCGTCACGATCGTACTGCCCGCCGAATACGGCACCGATCCCACCCGGGTCGGATCGCTGCTCGGCCTGACGGAAATGGGCCGCATCAAGGTGCAGCTTGCTGCTGAAGCCAAGGCCGAAGAGGCGGGCCTCCAGCCGGCCGCCACACCGCCCGCCGTCGCTGCGGCGCCGACCGCCGCAGTCACGCCCGCGGCGACTGCGCCCGGGGTCCGAACCGACGAGACCGTTCTCACCCTCGCCCCCGACCAGGGCGCCGAGATCAAGCTGGTGATGCAGGAAGGCGCTCGCGTCCGCTACGTCTGGTCAAGCAGCGGCGGGCGGATCAATTTCGACGTCCACGCCGACCGGCCCGGAACCTCCTATCATGGCTACAGCAAGGGATCGTCCCCGCGTGAGGAAGGCGACCTCACCGCCGCCTTCACCGGCAGTCACGGCTGGTTCTGGCGCAACCGCACCGGTGAGACGGTGACGATCACCCTGCAGACCACAGGCGCCTATACAGAGGTCAAGCGCGTGGTCTGATCTCCACGGCTCCTATCCCCTCGTCGTCGGCCAGCGGCTATGCCGTTCGTCGATGACGTAGGGGTGGGCGTGGCCCGCTTCGACGTCCAGCGCGTGGCCTTCCAGCAGGTGCGGATCATCGGGGTCGAGGTCGTCATGACTGTGCGGCACGGTATCCGGATCATGCGCCGGCCAGATCAGCAGCCCCAGGATCGTGCCCGAGGCGCACAGGCCCGCCAGGACCAGAAAGGCTGCACCGGGATCAACCGCCGCACTGACCAGACCCGCTACCGGATAGGCGATCAGCCAGCAGCCGTGCGACAGGGCGAACTGGGCCGCGAACAGCGAGGGCCGGTCTGCGGCGTTGGATGATCGCCGCAGGGCCCGACCGGCCGGCGTGATCGTCAACGAATAGCCGAAGCCCATGGTCACCCACAGCAACAGCAAGGCCGGGTAACTGACCGCAACCCACGAACCCGCCAGCAGCACCAGCGTCATCAGGCCGGCCCCGAGCACCATGGCGGACCGGTCCGAAAGCCGAACCAGCAGACGGGGCAGGATCACCGCCGCCGTCATCGATCCGCCGCCGAACGCCGCCAGCGCCCAGGCCGTCGCCTGCTCCGACATGGCGAAGCGCGACTGCACCAGCACCACGGTGTTGACGAACACCATCGCCCCGCCCGCCGCCGTCGCCAGACTGATCGCCAGCAGACCCCGAAGGCGCGGCGTCAGCGCGAACAATCGGATGCCCCCGGTCAGTCGTTGCATGAAGGGCCGGGGCTGGGCCGTGCTCAACGCCGGCAAGACCGCGCTGACGACGAACAGTGCGGAAACGACGAAACCGACTGCTGTCCCTGCAAACAGATTGTTGTAGCTCATCACCGCCAGCAGCAGGGCCGCCAGCACGGGGCTGGCGACGCTCTCCAGATCGGCTGCCAGCCGCGAGAGCGACAGCGCCTTGGTGTATTCGGCCTCGTCCGGAAGCAGGTCGGGGATCATGGCCTGGAAGGCCGGAGTGAAGGCGGCCGAGGCGACATAGAGCACGGTCATCAGCCCGTAGATCTGCCAGGCTTCACCGACGAATGGCAGGCTGACCGCGACCCCGGCCCGCACCACGTCGAGAGAGACCAGCAGCGTCTTCCTCGGCAGTCTCGCCGCCAGGGCGCTCGCGAATGGCGCCACGCCGATATAGGCGACCATCTTGATCGCCAAAGCAGCCCCAAGGATTTCCCCGGCGCTCGCCCCCGCCAGATCGTGGGCCAGCAGCCCGAGCGCGACGGTCGCCATTCCCGTCCCCAGCAGGGCCGAAACCTGGGCCATGAAGAGGTGCCGGTAGGCGGAGTAACGCAGGGGAGAAAACATCAAAGGGTCACCTGGGACGCCACGGAATCCCGGGCGATCCCGGAGGGCGGCTCCCCTTCGTCGAGTCTCGCATACGGTTGCAATATACTCTAGGGGAGTAGCCATGGGACATACGGTCACCGGCAAGAAAAAACTCGTGGCGCGCATTCGACGCATCGCCGGCCAGTTGGCTGCGATCGAGAGAGCCATCGAAACCGAAACGGATTGCTCGCGGGTTCTCCAGCAGGTCGCGGCGGCGCGCGGGGCGATGGGCGGGCTACTCAATGAACTGATTGAGGACCATCTGAGACACCACGTCGCCAACCCCGATCTGAGCGAGCATGACCGCCGGATCGGCACCGACGAGCTGATCGCCCTTATCCGCCGCTATTCCAGCTAGGCCGAGTGCATGAGCAGAACGCGCTCCGAGGATACCGGCCGGCGGGCAAACCGGGATGCAGGATCCGGTATCGGTCCGGCCCTAGATACGATCCGGCCTCCACCCGCGCACAACGGACCGCATGAGGCCGGCCCGGCTGAAATCGGCGACCACTACCCGGAGACGAGGCCGTGAGCTCCGATTCCCCCTGCACCGACGTCTGCCGCTTCGATGGTCGCACCGGCTGGTGCGTGGGTTGCGGTCGTTCGGTCCCCGAAGTCCGGGCCTGGCGAAAGATGCCGCCGCGTACCCGTCAGCTCCTCCTCAGGGAGCTGACCCGACGCCTGCGGCGGCTCAAGGATCAATGACCATGCCGGACCGGGTTTCACTGATGGCGACCGCTGAACGGTTCGGGATCTGAACGGTGCCGGTGCCGGTGCCTCTGGCCCGGCGGAAGCGCTGTTGTCGAACGGCCAGTACACGCAGAATCGATAATGCTTCTCATTTTTGAAGTAGAGCGGTCCCGAGGGATCGCCGAATACGCCGCGTAATACAGATCAGGGGGCCATGCCGGCGCTCCGAAGACTGTTGACCTTATCTCCGGAAGATCCGCTCAATGTCCGCCAATCGAAGCCTGCTGACGAAAATCCTGCACGGACTCCTGGCCGTGGCGGTGATCCACCAGTTGGTGATCATCAACTTCATGATCGCGCCCAAGCCGGGTCGACCGGAGAATTTCGCATTCGAGCTCCACGAGTGGGTCGGCCTGACCAGTTTCGGCCTGCTCGCGGCCTACTGGCTGTGGACCCTGGTGCGCCGGGGCGAAATGCCGTTCCACCTGCTGGTGCCGTGGTTCTCTCTGAAGGCGACCCTCGCCGTCTGGCGCGACTTCCGGCTCCATGTCTCGGAATGGCGTCATGGCCGGTTGCCCGCTGAGGGCACTCATCCATTCGCGCATGCGATTCACGGACTGGGCTTGATCGTCATCAGCGTCATGGCGTTCACCGGAGCGCTGACCCTCCTGACCGTGCTCCCCGAACCCGTGCGAGCGACGGGTCTCGGCATCCATGAGCTGTTCTCCAAACTGGTCTGGGCCTATCTCGTCGGCCACGCCGGCCTCGCCGTGCTCCACGAACTGGCCGGGCACCGCCTGGTCCGCAAGATGTTCTGGTCGGCGTCGTGATCCTTGCGGAAGCTCCTTCCCGGCGACCGACGGCGCGGACGGCTTGCGCCTTTGTAATGTGGCCGAGAGCGTTGGCGAAGGTTGAGGTGGCTAGAGTCACTTTCGCACCCGCTTGGGGTGGATGGAGACCAGTATGACCCGCAAATCCCTTGTTCTCGGCCTCTCTGCGGCGGCCCTCATCTCGGCCGCGGCCGTCGGCGGCGCGGCGATCGCCGCCAATCCCGGCGCGACCGGGCCGGATGAACGGACCGAGATCGCCGCCGTCAACGGCGCGCGCGTTTCGCTGGCCCAGGCGGTCGCGATCGCGGAACGCCAGGGTTCGGGCAAGGCCATGGAGGCCTCGTTCGACGATGAGAGCGGCGGAAAGTGGGAAGTCGAGGTCGCCAGCGGTGACCGGGTGGCGACCTATGCCGTCGACATGACCAGCGGCGGCGTCAGCGCGGTCGCCGAAGAGGCCGACGAAGCCAATGAAGGCCCCGAGGACAACGACTGACTACACCTGATCGCCACGCCGCCCCCGACACGGGGGCGGCGTCTCCCTTGCCGGGACGCCAGAATGAAACTCCTGCTTCTTGAAGACGATGCCGAGACCGCCGAGTTCGTGACCCGCGGGCTCGCCGAGGCCGGTCACACGGTCGACATCGCGGTAACCGCCGACGACGGACTGCATCTGGCGCTCGAAGGCGCGCACGACGTGCTGATCATCGACCGGATGGTGCCGGGCGGTGACGGCCTGTCCGTCGTCCGTGCGGTCCGCGAGGCGGGCAAGTCCACGCCGGTTATCTTTCTCACTGCCGTCGGCGGTGTCAGGGACAGGGTCGAGGGCTTTGAGTCCGGGGGAGATGACTATCTGGTCAAACCCTATGCCTTCAGTGAACTTCTGGCCCGGGTCCAGGCGCTCGGCCGACGGTCGCCGGTCCTGGATCTGAGAACATGTATCGACGTGGGTGACCTCCAGCTCGACCTCGGCGCACGGACTGCCCGACGGGGTACGACCCGGCTCGATCTCACACCCCAGGAATTCAAACTGCTGGAGTTTCTCGCCCGGCACAGTGGTCAGGTCGTCACCCGCGCCATGCTCCTGGACAAGGTCTGGGGGTTTCATTTCGATCCCAGGACCAATCTTGTCGACGCCCATATGAGTCGCCTGAGAGCCAAGGTCGATCGACCGTTCGGTCACGACCTCATCCACACGGTTCGAGGCGCGGGGTATATGATCGATGACCGCGCCTAGGTTCCTCGCCTCCTCCGCGCTTCGTCTCGCGACCGCCTTCGCCGTGATCTTCGCCCTGGGCGGCGCCCTGATGTTCGGCGCGTTCCAGTGGGCGGTCACCGGTTACGCCAACGCCTCGATTGAAGAGGATCTGCGCGTCGAGAGCCGGGTTCTGCTCGCCGACCAGGCGGCTTCGGATCTTCCCGGTCTGGAGCGCCGGGTCTCCTCGCGCACGCGGCTCGGCAGCCCTTTTTCCTACGCCCTGTTTGACCGGACCGGTCGCCGTCTGGCCGGCGAGCTTCCGCTCGAGGCCCCGCAAGGCCCCGGTCTGGGCCAGGTGGCCATGCCCGCGCCGACTGACGGCAGCGCGGGCGCCGACGAACCGATTCTGGTCCGCACCCTCGCGACGCCCCTGCCTGACGGAAGTCTGGTGGTCGGCAAGACGACCTATGCGGTGCACGAACTGCAGGAATGGATGGCGCAGATCGCGCTCTGGGGAGCCGCGGGCATGGCGGTTCTCGCCGCCCTGGGCGGCCTGACGGCGGGCCTCATCCTGGCCCGGCGTCTTGAGCGAGTGAACACCGCCACGGCGAGGATCATGCAGGGCCATCTGAGCGAACGGCTGCCTCCGATCGGCCTGGGCTCTGAGTTCGCGGCATTGCGGGACAATCTCAATCGCATGCTGGAGCGGCTGGAGGCATCCATGGAGGCGATGCGGCATGTATCCTCCGACATCGCTCATGATCTCAGAACGCCCCTCAACCGGATGCGCCAGAGACTGGAACAGTCCCGCGCCCGGTCCGGGACGGTCCAAGGTCTGCATGAGGCGATCGACCACGCCCTGACCGACCTCGACGGCGCGCTGGACATTTTCGCAGCCCTGCTTCGCATCGCCCAGATCGAGGCGGGCGCGGGACGTGAGGCCTTCGTGCCCGTGGATGCGTCAGCCCTGATCCGGCGGGTTTTTGACGCCTATCAGCCTGTCGCCGACGAAGCCGGTCACACCATGGCGCTTCTGGCCGACAGCAAAAGGCTGATCCTCGGCGATGAGGATTTGCTTATCCAGATGCTGTCCAACCTGGTGGAAAACGCCATCGTCCATGCCGACGAGCCCGTTCACATCATCCTAGAGGTGCATGACGAAGGGTCTAGGACCGTTCTCTGTGTCCGGGATACGGGGTCCGGGATTCCGGACGAGGCGGTGTCCAGGGTAACGCGTCGATTCTACCGCCTCGACCACAGCCGCCACTCCCCGGGTGCAGGCTTGGGGCTCGCCCTGGTGGCCGCGATCGCCTCGCTCCACAACGCGGATCTCGTGCTGGGCTCGAATCGCCCGGGGTTGAGCGTCAGGCTGAACTTCCTCGCAGCCGGAGAAGTCGACAGTGCCGGTAGCGGATCGGAACCATGATGGATTGCCGAGCCGGACCCGTCGGCGCCGGACCCACTCGCCCGGTCGTGATCCCTCCGCCGGGCACGGCGCGCCCGCCACGCGGCCGGGAACCGGATGTCGGAGGCCCCGAGTGCGTGAACTGAGCCCTCGCTCCGGCGGTCCCCGGCCCGGTCCGCTTCACAGCGCCGGGCACCGGCGACTGACCCGCTTGGTGCCCGTGGGTCTGGCCGTGATCGCCTTGGGGGGCTGTGTCACCTATCGTCAGGCCGACCTGCCGGATCGTCCCCGGTCGGATCCGAGCTCCGAGGACCTCAACCTCGCGGCCGCTGGTCTTGAGCGTTCCACGCCCGGCCCGGTGGACATAGACCTGTCCCGGCCGTTGTCTCCCGACCAGCTGGGGCTCATCGCCGTCATCGCCAACCCCGAGCTGAGGGCCCATCGCGCCCGGCTCGGCGTCGCCGATGCCCAGGTGTTCGAGGCCGGGCTGCTCCCGGATCCGCAATTCTCCTTCAGTCTGGATCGTCCCGTCTCCGCCCCCGGCCTCGTGGACGCCATCGCCGGCGGTCTGGGGATCGACACCTCCAGCTTCTACATGCGCCCCCTGAGACAGCGGTCCGCACGGGCCGTCCGCGATCAGGTGCGGCTCGACGTCGCCTGGCTGGAATGGCAGGCGGCGGGCCAGGCGCGTCTTCTGGCCGCCCGCATCGGCGGACTGGAAACCGTGCGGGGGCTGGCGTTCGAAGCCTCTCGCGCCGCCGACGACGCCCTGGGTCGAACCCTTCGGGCGGTGGCGCGCGGCGATCTGTCGGCGAACGATCTGGAAGCTCGGCGCATCGCGGCGGCCGACGCCGGCGACCGAGCCCGGAGCGCCGAGCGCGATCTGCAGGCGGCCCGGTTCGCGCTGAACGCCGCGCTCGGTCTGTCCCCCGACGCCGTCGTCGCCCTGAGCGATCCGCCGCTGTCTCATCTCCCGCCACCGGACCCGGTGAATCTGGTCGAACGGGCGTATCGCCAACGGCTCGACCTGGCCGCCCTGAGCGCCGGCTATAACGGCCAGGACGCCAATCTGCGGCTTGCCTTGCTTCAGCAATATCCTCGCCTGAATCTGGCGCTGAACGCGACGCGGGACACAGGCGCCGTGAGGACGAACGGCGTCGCGATCGGTTTCGACCTGCCGCTGTGGAACCGGAACCGTGGCGCGATCGCGGTGCAGGACGCCACGCGCGAACAGCTTCGCGCGGAATACGAGGCGCGCCTGTTCTCGACGCGCTCGGAGATCACCACCCTGATCGCCGCCTACCGCGCCATCGGCGAGCGGCGCGCGCCGGGTATCG
>CAXICH010000061.1:0-10238 GCA_964022245.1 uncultured Alphaproteobacteria bacterium | reverse complement strand
CCGATTATGACGCCATGTTCGCCGAGCTGTGCGTGAAGCTGGGCTTTTGCCTGCACCCCAAGGGGCAGGCGCGGGTGATCGCGGCCCTGCCGAACGGCTATGACGCGGCCATGCGGGCGGTATTCGCCGCCGAGGGCACCGATCCGGGCTCGATCCCGGGTGACCTGAAACGGGCGGTGCGCGACTGTCTGAAGGCCCACGCGACCGCGGGCTGAACCCGGCGATTTCGGAACGAATTCGCCCTCCGGCCCTTGGGTCTGGAGACGCCGCACCTATGTGTACGGCCAAGGTTTACCCCAGACTCAGGAGCCCGACATGGCCTTCACCCTGCCCCCCCTCCCCTATGCCTATGACGCGCTGGAACCGGCCATCGACAAGGAGACGATGACCTTCCACCACGACAAGCACCACCAGGCCTATGTCGACAAGCTGAATGACGCCGTGGACGGCGATGACAGCCTGAAGGGCAAGTCGCTGGAGGACATGTTCAAATCCATGTCGAAACTGCCCAAGGCGGTGCGCAACAATGGCGGCGGCCACTGGAACCACGCCCTGTTCTGGACGCTGCTGGCCCCCGAAGGCCAGACCGGTGAGCCCTCGGGCGCGTTGAAGGCCGCCATCGACCGCGACCTGGGTGGCATGGACAAGTTCAAGGAAGCCTTCAATGCCGCCGGCGCCGGCCAGTTCGGCTCGGGCTGGGCCTGGCTGATCGTCCAGGACGGCAAGCTGAAGGTGACCTCGACCCCGAACCAGGACAATCCGCTGATGGACGTGGCCGACGAGCAGGGAACCGTCATCCTCGGCGCCGACGTCTGGGAACACGCCTATTATCTGAAATACCAGAACCGTCGCGCCGACTATCTGAAAGCCTTCTGGTCGGTGGTGAACTGGAACGAGGTCAATGACCTCTATGCCAAGGCCGTTTCCTAGGCCGCACACTTTTCGCGCCCGCCGGATCTTCCGGCGGGCGTTTTCATTGGGGGACTATTCCATGCGACTGAGAACTGCTGCCGCAGTGACGGCAATCCTGATGAGCGCGGGCCTCGGGCTCGCGGCCTGCAATTCCGGCACGGAACCGGCGGACAGGCCGGTCGCCGACAGCCGGGTCGCGAGCACGGACGTTCAGCCCTTCATGATCGGCACGCTTGAGGCCTGGGCCCTGCGCGACGGCGGGCTTGAGGCCCCCAATGACGGCACGGTGCTGGCCATGGGCGAGCCCAAGGCCGAGGTCGACGCCCTGCTGACCGCAGCCGGCGTGCCGACGGACCCGCTCAGCCTCAGCATCCAGCCGATGCTGCTGAAGACCGGGGAGCGGGTGGTGTTGTTCGACAGCGGAGCCGGGGCAGCCTTTGGGGATGCGGGCGGCAAGCTGGCGGCGAGTCTCGCCACAGCCGGTGTCTCCCCTGACCAGATCACCGATGTCCTGATCAGCCATGCGCACGGGGACCACGTGGGCGGGCTGGTCACCGCGGACGGCGCCCTGACCTATCCCAATGCGCGCATCCGCATGGCGGCGGAAGAATGGCAGGCCCTGCAGGCCAGCGGGGCCATGCCCGAACTGGTGGCGGCCATCGCGCCCAACGTCGAGACCTTTGCCGACGGCGCCGAGGTCGCGCCGGGCGTCACCGCCGTGCCGATCGACGGCCACACGCCCGGGCACACGGCCTTTGAGGTGGCGTCCGGCGACGCGCGCCTGCTGTACATCGGCGATACGGCGCACCACCACGTGATCTCCGTGCAGCGCCCCGACTGGACCATCCAGTTCGACGGCAAGCCCGAGATGGCCGAGGCCAGCCGCAAGGCTCTGTGGAACCGGGCGGCCGATGAGGATCTGCGCCTCTATGCCGTGCATTTCCCGTGGCCGGGGATCGGCCATGTGCGCCGGCAGGGCGATACCTTCGTCTGGGAGGCGGAAGACGCCACCTCGCAATAGGCTTCAGCATTGACTCCGGGGGGCGGGGCCGTCATAAGCCCCGCCTTCACGTCCCGTCGCAAGACCGGGGCGGGATTGATGACGGATGATGCGTGGACCGCCGTTGAGATCGCATTCCCAATATCGGGGATGCCGGGCCGCATCGCGATAGAGAGTGACACATGTCCAAGCGCCACAGCGCCAAATACAAGATCGATCGGGCCATGGGTGAGAACCTGTGGGGCCGGTCCAAGTCCCCGGTCAACAAGCGTTCGTATGGCCCTGGCCAGCACGGCCAGCGCCGCAAGTCCAAGGTCTCTGACTTTGGTCTGCAGCTGAAGGCCAAGCAGAAGCTGAAGGGCTATTACGGCAACATCACCGAAAAGCAGTTCGCCAAGACCTATGAGGAAGCCGCTCGTCGCAAGGGCAACACCTCGGAGCTGCTGATCGGCCTGCTGGAATCGCGTCTGGACGCCGTCGTCTACCGCGCCAAATTCGTGCCGACCGTCTGGGCGGCCCGCCAGTTCGTCAGCCACGGCCACGTGACCGTCAACGGCAAGAAGGTCGACATCGGCTCGTACCGTGTGAAGGTCGGCGACGTCGTCGAGATCAAGGAAAAATCGCGCAGCATGGCGCTGGTCCTTGAGGCCATGCAGTCGGGCGAGCGCGACATTCCGGACTATCTGGAAGTCGGCGATCGCGGCTTCTCGGTGCGCTGGGTGCGTGTGCCGGAACTGGCCGATGTGCCGTTCCCGGTGAAGATGGAGCCCAACCTGGTCGTCGAATACTACTCGTCCTAGGTCAGGGCGCTGACGCTCGTCGCGCGGCGAGCGTTAGGGCAAGAATATGGGCCCCGGAGCGATCCGGGGCCCTTTTTCGTGGAGCAACGCCGGTTCGGGGATGCCAAATCCTCCGAATTGAGGCAGTCTTGACGCTCGGGAAAGGCGCGGGGACAGGCCATGTCACCACATCGCACATATGTCGGGCTGATCGGGGTCATGACCCTTGGCGCCCTTATGGCGTCGGGATGCGCAGGCCTGCCGGACTGGCTGAGCGGGCGCCCGGCGGTCGAGGATGGCCCCGGCGTGGTCGAGCCCATTCGCGCCGCTGCCGTCGGGCAGGACACCGTCCTGTTCTGGATCAGCAGCAACGGCTGCACCGAAAAAAGCGATCTGATCCCGGTCGTGCGCGAGACCTATGACGGCGCGCGCGTAACCTTGCGGCGGGTGCGCGACGATCGCTGTACCGATCCGGCGAAGGACGGCGTCGAACTGCGCTGGAGCTTTGAGGAAATGGGACTGGCCCCGGGCACCCGGGTGCAGGTCGCCAATCCCTATCGCCCGGCCCAGGGCTGAGCCCCGGCGTCAGGCTGCCTCCTCCATTGAGGATTATTCACGTGCACCCTCCCGCGGATGAGGCGAAAACAGGCGACGTCTCGTTCACTCAAATCCTTCGGGGGATATCACCATGCTTCGCCGTCTGACCGTCATGGCCGCCATCGCCGCCCTCAGCACCCCGCTGCTGGCCGGCTGCATCATCGTTGCCACCGACAAGCCCGACACCCAGGTCATCCAGGCTCCGGCGCACGACGACTGAGGCCCCGGCCTACCGCTTGAGACGGTCCCAGGTGTCGACGCAGGTCGAGATACGCTCGGCGGCTTCGGCCGAGCGGTCTTCGGCCACGTGGCGACGGGCGAGGGCCGTCTGCTCGCTCTCGAGGGTCGCCACCTCGCCCGGCTCCATTTCGGCGCGCCAGGCGTCGGTGCCCCCGGCCATGTCGACCAGGGTGCGGTTGATGGTTTCAGCCCGGGCGTCAGCATCGGTCGCGGCCGGATCGACGAGCGCCGCCATGACGCGATCGGCGAAGGCCGGGTCGCCACTGAGGATCTGTTCATTCAACACGGTGAAGTAGGTCGAACACCCGACCGCCTCCCGCTGGAGCTCCTCGGTGTTCACGCCGCCGCAGGCCACCGGCCCGCCCAGCAACACCACCCCGATCACCAGCGTCGGCACGATCCGTCGCATCCGGTACCTCTTCATCCGCCCACCCAAGCGGGTGATCGTTCACGCAAAGCCCGACCGGTTCAAGCCTTTTCCGCCCTCGAGCACGCGCAAAGGCTCAGCCCGTCGCGAGGAAGGGCGCGATCATATCACCAGCGATCCGGTGCGGCCTCAGGGTCCGGGCGTCGACCAGGCACCACTCCGACACACCCTGGGCGCACAGGCGGCCCTGACCGTCCTCGATGCGGACATAGCGGTTGAAACGGGGGCCCTGGGGATCCCCCACCCAGGTACGGGCGACGACCCCCGTAGCACCGGGTTCGATGCCGCGCAGATAATCGACCTCGTGCCGAAGGGCGACCCAAGACCAGCGGGCGCGCGTGGCGTCATCGAAGCGGGCGTTCCAGTGGGCGGTCCCGGCGTCCTGCAGCCAGCCGACATAGACGACGTTGTTGACGTGGCCATTGGCGTCGATGTGTTCGGGACGCACCTCGAGCGGGACGACGAAGACCTCCCGGTCCTCGCGCGGAACCAGCGCGGCCCGCGCCATCAGGCGTCCGCGTCGCCGAGCGGCACGCCCTTGTCGGTCATGAGGGTGATCAGCTCGCCCGCCTGGAACATCTCGCGGACGATGTCGGAGCCGCCGACAAACTCGCCCTTCACATACAGCTGGGGAATGGTCGGCCAGTCGGTGAAGGCCTTGATGCCCTCGCGCAGGCCGTCGTCCTGCAGCACGTCCACGCCCACGAAGGGGGCACTGAGGTGGTCGAGGATCTGCACCGCCTGGGCCGAGAAGCCGCAGCGCGGCGCATCCGGCGTGCCCTTCATGAACAGGACCACAGGGTGGTCGGCGATGGTCCGGGCGATGAAGTCGCGCACGGGGTCGGCGGCGGTGTCGGTCACGGGCAATCCCTTTTCACAAGGCTTGTGAGCTAGGAGCCCCGACAGGCGGGGTCAAGGGCAGGATCAGGCCGCGGCCGTACCGACCCGGGCCATTTCGATCTGGGCGGGCAGACCGGGCGGCAGGTCGCGCTCGGGTACCTGGGCCAGGTCATTGACGCGCTCATCTGTCGTGGCGCTGATCATGACGCTGGAAATGGAGGGGTCCACGAGGGCGTAGCCGAGGCAGATCTGCTCGGCCGTCCAGCCGTGAGTGCGATGCAGGAAGGCAAAGGTGCCCATGCCCTTGAGCGGCGTGTCCGGCGTACGAGGGCGCCCCAGCCCGAACAGCCCGCGCTTCGGCTCGTGGGCCGTCTCGGCCTTCTTCGGGGTGTCGAGACTGTCAGGGAAATAGCCATAGGCGAGGATCGCCATGTCGCGCTCGCGCGCTTGCCGGACCCGCGACAGTATACGCCAGTCGGAATTGACGTGGAACGGCGTGGCCAGCACGTCAAAGGCTCCGGTCGAGACATAGGTGTCCATCACCTCGCCCTCGCCCGACACCCCCAGCAGACGCACGCGCTCGGAGGCCCGGAGGGCCTTGAGGGCGTGCAGGGTCGACTGGGCCAGTTCCTGTTCCTCGGGCTCGTCCAGCAGGGCGACGTCGATGTGGCCCAGGCCGGAGACGTGCAGCACCCGGTCCATGGCATGGGTCATGCCCTCGGCCGAAAAGTCCCGTTGAGAGCCGCGCCGCCCGTCGCCCGTGCCCAGCATCAGGGTAACCGAGACCAGTTTGCGGTCGACGTGGCTGAGCGCCTGGCCCACGACATCGGCCAGCACCGGATCGGCGGTCTCGAGCCGGAAGCTGTTGATGCCCGCCTCGAGCCCCGAATAGATCAGCGACTGGGCCGCCTCAAAGCCGCGCGACAGGGCCGAATGGCCGAGGCTGAGGGTCAGGGACGAAACGGCGGTGCCCGAATGACCGAAGGGACGATAACGCATGGCTCAGCCCTTTCCTTCCGGTGCGGCGGTCTCGAGCGCCAGGGCGTGCAGTTCGCCGCCCATCCGGCCCTTGAGCGCGGAATAGACCATCTGATGCTGTTTCACCCGGCTGTGGCCGGCAAAGGCCGCGGACACGACGCGCGCGCGGTAGTGATCGTCGTCCCCGGCCAGGTCGACGATGTCGATTTCGGCATCCGGAAAGGCTTCCAGAAGGTGCGATCTCAGACTGTCGGCGGACATGGGCATGGGAGAAACCTGATTATTCGCCTCCCCTCATGCCTCATAAACCTTAATGTCCGGCTACGTTCCGCGCCTCTCGAGCAGGCGCACGGCGTCGCCCTTGTAGGTGGCGTCCGCATAGGGGACGAAGCCGAGCCGTCCGGCCAGCGCCAGCGACGGGGTGTTGTCGGGGCTGATCATGCAGACCAGACGGTCGGCCCTGAGCTGCTGTTCCGCCCAGGCGACGGCGGCGGCGGCGGCCTCGAACGCCATGCCCTTGCCCTGAAAGACCGGCGACAGGCCCCAGCCCATTTCAATGGCGTCGAACGGGGGCTCCATGATCCGCTGATAGTTCAGCAGGCCGACACTGCCGACATAGCGGCCGTCGTCGCGGGTGCGGATCGCCCAGTTGCCATAGCCCATGACCTGCCAGTGGCCGATGTCTCGCAACAGGCGGAACCAGGCTTCCTCGGCAGTCAACGCTTGCGGAAAGATGTGGCGAAAGAAGCCCGGATCGGCCAGCAGGGCACACAGGTCCGCGTAATCCCCCTCGGACACAGGGGTCAGGATCAGGCGGTCGGTCTCGATCACCCGGCTCATGAAAACAGGCTTCCGGCGCGGACCAGCCGGGTCTCGCCTATTGCATCGGTGACCGCATAGGTGAAGCCGGGACGCAGGGCAAAGGCCCCGGCCCGGCCTTGACGGTCCAGCGCCAGCAGGGCGACCTGATGGTCGGCGACAAGGTCTCCGCGCAGCCGGACCAGGCGCTCGATCACGCGCTGACAGGCCGCATCCGGGTGCAGCCCGGCGCGCATGGCCTCCACCACGGCATGGGCGCCCGAGACCCGCAGAATGTCTTCGCCCACGCCCGTCCCGGTGGCGGCCCCGACCTCGTCATCGACGGACAGGCCGGCGCCGGGGATGGGGCTGTCCCCAACGCGGCCGCGCATCTTGAAGGCCATGCCCGAGGTCGTGCAGGCTCCAGCCATCTGCCCCTGAGCGTCGAGGCTGAGAATGCCGATGGTGTCATGGTCGGACGCCCCGCCCGGCCAGTCGGCGTTTTCGCTGTTGGCACGGGGCGCATAGTCTGCGGTCTCCAGCCAGCGGCGCCAGGCGGCCTCGGCCTCTGGCGTCAGCAGGCGGGTGGTTTCGAACCCTTGTTCCAGCGCGAAGGCGCGGGCGCCCTCGCCCACCAGAATGACATGGGGCGTGGCCTCCATCACCCGCCGGGCGACCGAAACGGCATGGACTATGTCCTCCAGGGCGCAGACCGAGCCCATGTCCCCGCGCCCGTTCATGATGACGGCATCGAGCGTCACGCGCCCTTCGCGGTCCGGAAAGCCGCCGATCCCGACCGAGGCATTGGTCACGTCCGCCTCGGCTACCCGGGCACCCGCCTCAACCATGTCGAGGGCCGAGCCCCCGGCCTTCCGCACAGCATGGGCGGCGGCATTGGCCGGGGCGCCGAAATCCCAGGTCGAGACCAAGACGGCGGGCGGCGCATCGATCCCACGGGTCCCCGTGGCGGCCGTGGCAGTTGCGGCTCCGGCCAGTACGGCCCTGCGCGACGGGCCGCTCACATCAACCCCAACTGCTTGAAGCTGGCCACGCCCTTGCGGCCGACGATCAGATGGTCGTGGACTTCGAGGCCGAGGGCCCGGGCCGCGGCGACCACCTGACGGGTCATGTCGATGTCGGCACCGCTGGGCGTCGGATCGCCCGAGGGATGGTTGTGGACGATGATCATGGCCTTGGCGGACAGTTCGAGCGCGCGGCGCACCACTTCGCGCGGATAGACCGGAGCGTGGTCAACCGTGCCCCGATTCTGGATTTCGTCCAGAATCAGCTGGTTGCGATTGTCGAGATACAGCACGCGGAATTGCTCGCGGGGTTCATGCTGGAGGCTGAGCCGGACATAGGACAACAGCGCCGTCCAGGACGAGATCACCGGGCGGCTGGCCGCTTGCTCGCGCGCGACGCGCCGGGCGACCTCGTGCAGGGCAGCGATATCGAGCGCCGTCTCCGCACCGATCCCCTTGGTGCGGCCCCGGGTATCCTCGGCCTTGACCGTCATCAGATCCTCGACCGAGGCGGCCAGCACAGCGGCCAGCGATCCGAACCGGGCGAGCAGGGCCTTGGCAATCGGCTTGACGTCGCCCTGCGGCTGGCTGCGGAACAGGAATAGCTCCAGCAACTCATAGTCGGGCAGGTGAAGGAGACCGCCCCCCCGCGCCCGGGCCCTCAGCCGCTCGCGATGACCGGCGTGGTGGGGCGCTCTGCGTTTTTCCGATGGTTGTTCCAGCATGGCCTTCCCCGTCGTCGGGGGAGGCTAGCCTCAGAACGTCGGACGGAACAGGCCTGCGGGGCTGGCGGTGAAGATTTCCAGCCCGTTCTCGGTCACGCCGACACTGTGTTCGCACTGGGCTGACAGGGACTTGTCGCGCGTAACCGCGGTCCAGCCGTCGGACAGCACCTTCACCTGGGGCTTGCCCAGATTGACCATGGGCTCGACGGTGAAGAACATCCCGGGCTTGAGCACCGCGCCCTCGCCCCGACGGCCATAGTGCAGGACATTGGGACTGTCGTGGAACAAGCGGCCGATGCCGTGGCCACAGAAGTCGCGCACCACGCTCATCCGCTGATCCTCGACCAGCCGCTGGATGGCATAGCCGATGTCGCCAAACGTATTGCCCGGCCTGATCTGGGCCAGACCGACCTCGAGCGAGTCATAGGTGACCTCGATCAGGCGGCGGGCGCGGGTATTGATCTCGCCGACCGCATACATGCGGCTGGAATCGCCGTGCCAGCCGTCGACGATGACGGTGTGGTCGATGTTGACGATGTCGCCGTCCTTCAGGACCTTGTCACCGGGAATGCCGTGGCAGACGACATGGTTGATCGAGGTGCAGATCGTCTTCTCATAACCCTTGTAGCCGAGGCAGGCCGGAACGGCGCCGTGGTCGAGGGTGAACTCGCGGATGCGGTCGTCCAGCTCGCCGGTGGTCACGCCGGGCTTGACGTAGTCGCCGATCATGTCGAGCGCCTCGGCCACCAGACGGCCGGCGGCGCGCATGCCCTCGAAGCCCTCTTCGTCGTGCAGGCGTATCTCGTTGGTGCGGACGAAAACGTCGCCGTCCATATCCTGGGCTTCATACATGCGGGACGTCCCGGTAAGTCAGTTGCGGCGCCAGCGTCCGGCAGGACCTGCGCCCTCAGAAAAGAAGGTCACCATGAAGATAACACGAATGCCCGCCATGCCGCGACCGATGCCGGGCCATATCGGCCCTCCCGCCCCCATGTGCAAGCCGGAGGGCCTGTGGTGAACGCGACGACCTCTCCCACCGCCGCCGTCCTGATCATCGGCGACGAGATCCTGTCGGGCCGGACGAAGGACACCAATTTGAACACCCTGGCCCGGTTTCTGACGGCGCTGGGCATCGATCTGAAGGAGGCGCGCACCGTCGGCGACACACCCAGCCAGATCATCGATGCCGTCCGGACCCTGTCGGCGAACCACGATTATCTGTTCACCACCGGCGGCATCGGGCCGACGCATGACGACATCACCGCCGACTGTGTCGCCGAGGCCATGGGGGTCGCCCTGCCCGAGAATGACGCGGCGCTGGCGATTCTGGAGCAGCGCTATGGCGATGAGTTGAACGATGCCCGGCGGCGGATGGCGCGGATTCCCGAGGGCGGTTCCCTGATCGCCAATCCGGTGACGGACGCGCCCGGCTTCCAGATCAGCAATGTATTCGTCATGGCCGGCGTTCCGAAGATCATGACCGCCATGCTGGACGATGTGGCCCCGCGCCTGAGGGTCGGGGCCATCACCCACGCCCGGACGCTGAGGGTCGAGGGTGTCGGTGAGGGGGATGTCGCGGACCTGCTGACGGCCGCCGCTGACAGCAACCGGGCCCTGAGTTTTGGCAGCTATCCCTTCGGCCACGGCACAGTGGGGGAATACGGCACCCAGTTGGTAGTGCGGGGACGCGATGCCGCCGCCCTGTCGGCTGCCGTCGAAGCCCTGAAGGAGGCGGTCGAGGTCACCCTGGCGCACCGGGGCGTGCGGGTGTTTGAAGTGCGGCCCGAGGCCTAGCGCCGTCAGGGCTATCCCTCAAAACGACACCACCGCCGTGACCGGGGGTCACGGCGGTGGGTTGAAGTCTGATCGACCGTCTGGGCCGGGTCCGGTTCGGTCCGGTCTCTCGCGGGGAGAGGCCGG
>CAXICH010000060.1:0-10305 GCA_964022245.1 uncultured Alphaproteobacteria bacterium | reverse complement strand
CGCCAAAGGCCGGGATGTGGAAGTCGTGATATTCCTGGCTCATGAACACCACGTCGAGCGGGGTGTCGAACTGCATGCTGTCCAGCGCGCCCACGACCGGCACCACATTGCCATAGGTCGCGGCCAGGGCATCGGCATAGGGCTTTTCACGCTCGGCCGTCCGGGTCGGCACAAAGGCATAGACCCGGCCCTCCTCGCCCACGGCGGGCGCGAACAGGCGGGTGAAATAGCCTTCCTCCGGACGAATGTCGGCGACATGGTCACCCGGGCTGATCTCGGCAAAGGTCAGTACCTGCAGCGGCATACGCAGGGCATCCCGCGCGCGGTCCTCTTCCGGGCGGCGGGAATCGGACAGGGCCAGGGCGACGCGGGTGTCCGCCCGGGCCGTGGCAGGCGAGGTCGAGGTGATCACCGTCCGCCCCCCACCGTCATTCGCGACGATGATACAGCCCGAGGCCATCAGCCCCATGGCCGCAGCGGTGATCAGTGCCAGTTGACGGCGCATGGCCATCCTCCCCGTCATTCGAAAATACTGGCGACAGACTTACGCCAGTTGCGGCAGGGGCGTCCATTCCTGATCGTCGGGCAAGGGCGCAAACAGGGCGTCCAGCGCTTGATCGGATACGCCCTCGATGCCGGCCGGAGACCATTGCGGCGCATTGTCCTTGTCGACGATCACGGCCCGCACGCCTTCCTGGAAGTCGTGGGTGCGCACCACCCGGCCGCCCAGCCGGTATTCCATCGCCATATTGTCGGCGAAGCTGTCGAGGCGCACGCCGGTGCGCAGCTGGCGCAGGGTGACCTTCATCGACTGGGGCGACTTGGTATTGAGGACGTCCAGCTGCGCACTCGCCCAGTCCGAGCCGTCGGCCTCCAGCGCGGCAAAGATCTCTTCCAGGGTGTCGAACCGGAACAGCCGGTCGATGGCGGGCAGGTGCGCCTCGATCGGCGCTTCACCGGCATCGTCCTCCAGTCCGTCGGCGACGTCCGCCGGATGCGCCGGATCGGTCGCCAGAATGGCGCGAAATGCTTCGAGCGCATCGGTCGGCAGATAGTGGGTATGGATGCCCAGAAACACCGTGTCCGCCGCCTTCAGCCGCGCCCCCGTCAGCGCCAGCCACGTCCCGACAAATCCCGGCAGCCGGGGCAGGAACCAACCCCCGCCCACATCGGGGAACAGGCCGATGCCCGTCTCCGGCATGGCGTAGGTCGTCCGCTCGGTCGCGATCCGCACCTCGGCGGGCTCGGAAATACCCACGCCGCCGCCCATGACGATGCCGTCCACCAGCGCCGTCACCGGCTTGGGGTATTCGAACAGCAGATGGTTCAGCCGGTATTCCGCGTGGAAGAAAGCCCTGGCCTCCGACGCATCCCCTGCCCCGCTCTCGGCGATCATGCGGATGTCGCCCCCGGCACAGAATCCGCGCTCGCCCGCATGGTCGATCAGCACGGACTTCACCGCCGGATCGTCCTTCCACGCCAGCAGCGCCGCGGTCATGGCGTCGCACATGCCCTCGTTCAGCGCATGGATGGCCTTCGGCCGGTTCAGCGTGATCCGGCCCAGACCGGACTGGATACGCGCGAGGATTTCAGGTTCGTCGGTCATGGCCTCGCTCACTGCCGCATCATCTCCCGCGCGGTGATCACGCGCATGATCTCATTGGTGCCTTCCAGGATGCGGTGCACCCGCAGGTCGCGGACGATGCGCTCCAGCGGATAGTCCTTCAGATAGCCATAGCCGCCGTGCAGCTGCAGGGCCTCGTCGGCGATCTGGAAACAGGCGTCGGTCGCCAGTCGCTTGGCCATGGCGCACCATTTGGTCTTTTCCGGGTGGTTGGTGTCGATGGCCCAGGCGCCGCGCAGCACCATCAGGCGGGCCGCCTCCAGCTGGGTCGCCATGTCGGCCAGTTTGAACTGGGTATTCTGGAAGTCGCCGATCGGCTTGCCGAACTGCTTGCGGCTGGCGACGTAGTCCTGCGCCGTCTCCAGCGCCAGCCGCGCCCCGCCCAGCGAACAGGCGGCGATGTTCAGCCGCCCGCCGTCCAGACCCATCATGGCATAGCGGAAGCCGTGCCCTTCCTGGCCCATCAGGTTTTCGGCCGGCACGCGGCAATCATCGAACTGGACGATGGCGGTGGGCTGGCTGTTCCAGCCCATCTTGCGCTCCTGCCCGCCAAAGCTGAGGCCCGGCGCATCCTTGTCGACGACGAAGGTTGAAATGCCCTTGGGCCCGTCCGCGCCCGTGCGCGCCATCACCACATAGACGTCGCTGGTGCCCGCCCCCGAAATGAAAGCCTTGGAGCCGTTCAGCACCCAGTGGTCGCCGTCGCGAACCGCCGTGGTCCGCAGCGCCGCCGCGTCCGAGCCCGAGCCCGGCTCGGTCAGGCAATAGCTGGCGATCTTCTCCATGGTCACCAGCGCTGGCACATAGCGGGCGCGCAGGTCGGCCGAGCCCACGCTGTCGATCATCCAGGTCGCCATGTTGTGGATCGAGATGAAGGCGGCGGTCGAGACATCGCCGCGCGACAGTTCCTCGAAGATCACCGCCGATTCGACCCGGCCCAGCGCCATGCCGCCGTGCTCCTCGCCGGTGTAGATGCCGCAGAACCCCATCTCGGCGGCCTGACGCATGACATCGACCGGGAAATGTTTGGTCTCGTCCCATTCGGCGCTGTGCGGCGCCAGCTCGGCCTCGGCAAAGGCGCGGGCGGCGTCCTGAATGGCGCGCTGGTCTTCGGTCAGGGCGAAATCCATGGGGGTCCTCTCATCTGTCGTTGCGGCCTTCTAGACCATGGAACGGCAAACTGAACCCCCTCGGGCCGTCCGGGTGGCTTCTCCCCCCGCCCGGCAAAGGCTATGAGGCCCCATGTCCAGGTTTGTCTTCCCCGCCAGCTTCCCCCTGACCCGCGGTCGCCGCCTGCGCAGCCAGCCCTGGGTGCGGCGTCTGGTCGCCGAGACCACATTGACCCCGGCCGATCTGGTCTGGCCGTTGATCCTGCACGACGGCAAGGCCGACAGGGTGCCCGTGGGAACCCTGCCCGGCGTGGACCGACTGTCGACCGCCGCCGCGGTAGAGGCCGCCCGGCAGGCGCGCGATCTGGGCATTCCGGCGGTCGCCCTGTTTCCGAACATCGACAACCAGCTGAAGGACGCCGTCGGCACCGAGGCCACCAACCCCGACGGTCTGGTCCCCGAAACCATTCGTGCCATCAAGGCGGCGGTGCCCGAGATCGGCGTCATCACCGACGTGGCGCTCGATTGCTATACCGACCACGGCCACGACGGCATTGTCGAGGAGGGCCGCATCGTCAACGACGCCTCGCTGGACCGGCTGGCGGAACAGGCCTTCATCCACGCCCACGCCGGCGCCGATGTGGTCGCCCCTTCGGACATGATGGACGGGCGGGTTCAGGCCATCCGCGAGGCGCTTGAGGCCAATGGATATCAGGATGTTATGATCCTGTCTTACGCCGCAAAATACGCTTCGGCCTTTTACGGACCCTATCGGGATGCGGTCGGTTCGGCCCGCGCCCTGATCGGTGACAAGCGCACCTATCAGATGGACCATGCCAATTCGGATGAGGCCCTGCGCGAGGTCGCCATGGATCTGGCCGAGGGCGCCGACGCCGTCATGGTCAAGCCGGGAACGCTCTATCTCGATATCATTCAACGAGTTCGGGATACATTCTCCGTTCCCGTCTTCGCTTATCAGGTATCCGGTGAGTATGCCATGATGCAGGGCGCCATCGACGCCGGCTGGCTGGACGAGGAGCGCGCCATCCTGGAAAGCCTCGGCGCCTTCAAACGCGCGGGCTGCAGCGGGGTGCTGACCTATTTCGCGCCGAGGGTCGCCCGGCTTCTGGGCGCGTGACCTGCGCTCCGTCACCTCGCTTCTTCGGACAGGCGCAACAGTCGCGCACCGTCGGCCCGTTCACCGTCACCCACAGTCAGGCCACCGTTCCCGCTGACGATGTGCCGGATCACGTGCACGACGAGGCCCATTTCGTGTTCGTCACGCGCGGCGCATATGTCAGCAGCGCCCGAGGCGGGGGCGATCCCTTGCTGGTCTACAACCCCGCCCAGACCGAGCATCGCGACCATTTCGCCGAGGCCGGCGGCTGGTTCCTCAGTATCGCTTTCGACGCCCGCTGGGCCGAGGGCGCCACCGATACCCGCACGGCGATCCGCATGCAGCAGGACACCGCCTATGGCGCAGCTCTCAACCTGCTGCGGACCCTCCACCCGGGGGCTGCGCCTGAGGCCATGGAGGCGCGGTGCTGGGAACTCCTGGCCCGGGCGGACCAGACCCGTCACCCCGCAGACATGCCGCGCGCAGTGCATGCCGCGCTTGAAATCATCCACGAAAGTCGGGATCCGGGCCTGAGCGTCAGCGGCATCGCGGCAGAGGCCGGGATTCACCCCGCCCATCTGTCGCGGGCCTTTCGCCGGCAGTTCGGGCGGACCCCGTCAGCCATGCTGCAATCGGTTCGTATGGAACGCGCCATCCGGCTGGTCTCGGGCGCCGACATGTCGCTGGGGGAGGTCGCGCTCGAGACCGGCTATTTCGATCAGAGCCACATGACCAACGCCTTCACGCGAGCGCTGGGCGTCACCCCGGCAAGCCTCAGGCGTGACCTGACCGTGATCTTCAGCGACTGAGGTCAGATATTTCCAAGATGGGTGCGGGCCGGGCTGATATCCCGGGGTCATCGTATGTGGAGTTTGTCCTATGCAGCGTCTGCTGATCGCCCTCGTGGCCCTCGTTCTCATTCCCGGCAACGGGGCCAGCGCCCGAGCACATCCGGACCCCGAGGCCTTCGCCCCCCTGACCCGGGCGGTCGAAGCCGGCGAATTCCAGCAGGTCACCAGCGTCGTCGTCTCGCAGAATGGCCAGGTGATCTATGAGCACTATTTCGATGAGGGGGGTGTTGATGCCCTGCGGAACACCCGTTCGGTGACCAAGACCATCACCTCGGTCCTGACGGGCCTTGCCATTCGTGACGGTCACCTGTCGGGCGTCAACGCGACCCTCGCTCCGCTTCTCGAAGGGCGCACGGTCGCCTACCCCGACCCGCGCAAGTCGGCGATTACGGTCGAGGACCTGATGACCATGAGCTCGCTGCTGGAATGCAACGACGAGAACAGCCTGTCGCGCGGCAACGAAGAGCGGATGTATCTGGTCGAGGATTGGGCAGGTTTCTATCTGGACCTGCCGATCAAGGGGTTCGCCGCGTGGGACGTGCGGCCCGGGGATGCCCCCTATGGGCGAGCCTTCAGCTACTGCACGGCCGGGGTGACGACGTTGGGTCACCTGCTGGAACAGGCCGTGGGTGAGCCCCTGCAGGATTACGCCTCGCGTACGCTGTTCCAGCCGCTGGGCTTCGGCGACGTAGACTGGCAGCACACGCCTCTGGGCGTCGTCCAGACGGGGGGCGGCCTTTCCCTGCGCAGTATCGACCTGCTCAAGGTTGCCGAACTGTATCGGCGCGGAGGGCTCTGGGATGGCCGACAGATCGTCCCCGCAGCTTGGGTGGAGGCATCGATCCAGCCTTCGGCGCAGATCATGGAGGGGATCGACTATGGCTATCTATGGTGGCTGCGCGATTTTGAGGCGGACGGCCAGGCCTGGCGTTCGTTCGGCATGAACGGAGCGGGTGGCAACAAGGTGCTGGTCTTCCCGGACCTCAACCTGTCGCTGGTCGTGACCACGACCAACTATCAGGTGCGGGGGTCGCACGGCCTCACGGACACGCTGGTCACCGACTATATTTTGCCGATCGTTCTGGCATTGCCTCAAACTCGATGAGGCGCCCCCTCCCATGCTTGACAGCAACAGTCTGTCATCAGAGAGACGCCAAACGCGGGTATCCGGCCGTGTGGTCCGAGGGGGGCGAACGATGGGGTTGTTTGGTTTCGGCAAGAGCAAGGCGCGGGCGCCCGAACCTGTAGCGGTGGCCGAAGCCGCTCCGGCACCGGACCCGCAACTGGACCGAACCACCCCGGCTCGCCCCTCGCCCGATCAGGCGCTGGCCGAGCTGAAGGCCGGCAATGACGCCTTTCTGCGCGGCGAAAACAACCTCGGCTACGTCAAGGTGGACGATCTCGAGCCCCTGCAGGGCGGCCAGAACCCGATCGCCACCATCGTTGGATGTGCTGACAGCCGAACGCCCCCGACAATCCTTTTCAATCAAGGCTCTGGAAGGCTGTTCTCTATCCGAGTGGCGGGTAATACCGTCGACCGGAGAGGTCTCGCGTCGATCGTCTATGCGGTCAAGCACCTCGATTGCCCGCTGGTGGTGGTCATGGGCCATACCGGCTGCGGGGCCGTGGCCGCGGCCGAAGCCATCGTCGATGGCGCGATGCCGCTCGACCCCTCGCTCGAGGAAATGATTGTGCCGATCATCCCGGCCGTGCTTGAGGCCCGCCGCTCGGACGCGACCGATATGGCCGTCAAGGCTGTCGAGCTGAACGCCCAGCGGGTCGCCGACAAGCTGCGGGTCGCCGACGCCTCTCTGGCCGATGCGCTGGAGGCAGGAACCCTGAAGGTGGTCGCCGCCGTCAAACAAATGCAGACCGGCGCGGTGAAATTCCTCGACTAGCGGCGTTTGCGGGCCTGCAGTCGGGCCGCCAGGCTTGAGGTGTCCCAGCGGGCACCGCCCATGGCCTGAACCTCGGAATAGAACTGATCGACCAGGGCCGTTACCGCCAGGTGACTGCCGTTGGCGCGCGCCTCGTCCAGCACGAGGCCCAGATCCTTGCGCATCCAGTCGACGGCAAAGCCGAACTCGAACTGGCCCGCTGCCGCCGTCTTCCAGCGATTGTCCATCTGCCAGCTCTGGGCCGCGCCCTGCGAAATCGCCTCATAGACCGCATCGGTGTCGAGGCCTGCGCCCTGCGCAAAATGAACCGCCTCGGCCAGGCCCTGCACCACACCCGCGATGGCGATCTGGTTCGCCATCTTGGTCAGCTGCCCGCTGCCCGCCGGCCCCATATGCCGGATGGCCTTGGCATAAACGGTCAGGACGGGCTCGACGCGCGCCAGGGCCTCGGCATCGCCGCCGATCATGATGCTGAGTTTTCCGGCCTCGGCGCCAGCCTGTCCGCCCGACACCGGTGCGTCGAGGAAGGCCACACCCCGCTCGCCCGCCAGCACCGCCATCTCCCGCGCCACCCGGGCCGAGGTGGTGGTGTGATCCACGATCGCCGCGCCGGGTGCCAACGCCGGCAGGGCCGCGCCCACGACCTCGCGCACATCGTCATCATTGCCGACGCACAGGATCAGCAGGTCCACGCCCTGCGCGGCTTCGGCGACCGAGCCCGCCGCCGTCCCGCCCGTCTTCTTCGCCCACGCCTCGGCCTTGACCGCACTGCGATTGTGGCCGGTGACCGCATGCCCCGCCGCGATCAGATGCCCCGCCATGGGCGCGCCCATCACGCCCAGTCCGGAAAATGCGATCTTCATTCCACGCCCTCCTGGATGCGTCCGTAGCGGCCCCGGAAAAACGTCAGGCCCGCGCCCTCGTGGGCTTCAAAATGGGTCACCCGGCCGACCAGAATCTGGTGGTCCCCCATGGCGATCTGCGCGTGCAGCTCACAGTCGAATCGCGCCAGCGCGCCCGCCAGCACCGGCGCCCCCGTTTCCGCCCGACCGACCTCCTCGGCCGCAAGGCGACAGTCGCCCCGGCTGAAGCGATCCGCCCAGTCCGCCTCATCCGCGCCCAGCACATGGACCGAGAACGGCTGCCGCTCGAGAAACGCGCCCGCCCGTTCGGCACTGTCGTCCAGGCACCACAGCAGCAAGCGTGGCTCCAGCGACACCGAGGTGACGGAGTTGACGGTCATCCCCACCGGGCCTTCGGGGCCGTCCACGGTCACGACACAGACGCCGGTGGCAAAGGCCCCCATGGCGCGGCGATAGGCACGGGCATCGAGGCCGTCGGAGTCGGAAGGGGAGAGGTTGGTCACCTCGGGACCTTAGCGTCCGGACCTGCGCATACAAGCCGGGCAACAGGGGAAACGTCGCCTTAACCTTGATCCTCGAAACATGGTCGCACGTCAGCGAGGTGCCCATGTCCCTGAGTGATCGTCCGGTCCTCATCAAGAAGGTCAAGAAGGTTGCGGGACACGGCCACCACGGCGGAGCGTGGAAGGTCGCCTATGCCGACTTCGTGACGGCCATGATGGCCTTCTTCCTGCTGATGTGGCTGATCAACACGACCGACCCGGAGCAGAAGCGCGGCATCGCCGAGTATTTCGCCCCGGCCAGCATTTCGGCCACCACCTCGGGCTCCGGCGGGATTCTGGGCGGTACGTCGCTGGGCGACGACGGCTCCAAAAGCTCGGGCTCAATGTCGGTCATCACCCAGATGTCGCCCGAGGCGCCGGAGGCGCCGGATCAGGCCGGTCAGAACAGCAATCTGGCCGCCGCCAGCGAGGATCAGCTGCGCGAGGAGATCGCCCGCCGCGAGGCCGCTGATTTCGCCAGCGCCGCCGAATCGCTGCGCCAGGCCATGCAGTCGATGCCGGAACTGGCCGAACTCTCGAAACAGCTGATCATCGACCAGACCCCCGAGGGCCTGCGTATCCAGATCGTCGATCAGGAAGGTCGGTCTATGTTCGAGGAGAACTCCGCCCGCCCCAATCCCCGGGCCCAGATCCTTCTGCGGGCCGTCGCACGGATCATCACAGCCCTGCCCAACCGGATCTCGATCACGGGCCACACCAGCTCGGTCGCCGGCTCGAACCGCTCCAGCGCCCCCGCGGACTGGAGCCTGTCCGCCCGCCGGGCCGATGCCGCCCGCCTGATTCTCGAGGGCGCCGGAGTCGATGTGGACCGCATCTATTCGGTGAACGGCAAGGCGGGTTCCGATCCGCTCTATCCGGACGATCCCAGTCTGGCCGGGAACAGGCGGATCTCGATCATCCTGCTGCGCGAGGCGCCCGTCTTGCCCAGCGATACCAGCCTGTGACAAGGCCCCCTGCCCTTCGCGCCTTCAGGGCGAAGGGCCTTGCGCCGGGGCCCGGTCTGGTTTCCCATTCCCCCATGTGTGGTGCATCTCCGACAGGCATTGAAGGCCACCCCCGCGACCGGGAAGCCGGAGCGCGGCCATGACCCAACATGTGCCCCAGCGCCAGCTGCGCTTCTATCTGACGGCCATGGCGCCCTGCCCCTATCTGCCGGGTCGGATCGAACGCAAGGTCTTCGCCAACCTCCCGTTCAGCGACGGCGCCTGGGTCAATGACGAACTCACCCAGGCCGGTTTCCGCCGCAGCCAGAACATCGCCTATCGCCCCGCGTGCGAGGGCTGCGACTCCTGCGTCTCCGTCCGGGTGCCGGTCTGCGGTTTTTCGGTCTCGCGATCGCAGAGACGCGTCCTGCACCGCAATGCCGACCTCACCCGCGACCAGGTCGAGGCCGAGGCGACCATGGAGCAGTTCGACCTGCTGCGCCGCTATCTGCTGGCCCGCCACGCCGGGGGGGGCATGAGCGATATGGGCTGGGACGACTATGTCGCCATGGTCGAGGACACCGCCGTCCGTACCCATCTGATCGAATATCGCCTGCCGGCCGTCGGCGCGGGTCCCGGCGATCTGGTCGGGGTGGCGCTGACCGACATGCTCTCGGACGGGCTGTCCATGGTCTACAGCTTCTTCGATCCGCTGATCGCCCGCCGCAGCCTTGGTCAGTTCGCCATTCTGGATCACCTGATGCAGGCGCGCGAACAGGCCCTGCCCTTCGTCTATCTGGGCTACTGGATCCAGGGGTCGGCCAAGATGGACTACAAGGCGCGCCTGCGTCCGCTGCAGGCCCTGACCCGTGAGGGCTGGCGCGACCTGCCCTAGCCTGCGCTCGGCACGGAGGTCGACGGGGTATAGGCCTGCGACGACCACGGCCCCGAGTCCCGGCCCCCGCCGAACTTCACCAGTGCCTCGATCCGTTTCGGGATCGGCGGGTGAGTCGCGAACAAGCCCATGATCCCGGCCTTCTCCGGCTGGTTGTCGAGGAACAGGCCCTGGACCTCGTCCGGCGCCTTGAGCGTCGAGCGTCCCTCGATCTTGCGCAGGGCCGAAATCATCGCGTCCGGGTTCTTGGTCAGTTCGACCGCTCCCGCATCGGCCACGAACTCGCGCGTCCGCGACAGCATCATCCGGATAACGAAGGCCAGCGCAAAGCCGATCGCGGCGATGGCAATCCCGATCAGGATCAGCGGCCCGGCATTCTTGTTGCCCCGCCCCCCCCGCGCCCCCCCACGTCCCCCGCACACCACCCCGGCCACAACGCCCGGGATCCCCCCACAGCTTGGC
>CAXICH010000059.1:0-10332 GCA_964022245.1 uncultured Alphaproteobacteria bacterium | reverse complement strand
GTTACAGCACCCGCGTTGCGCCTGCAACCAAGCAGGTTAGCATCGGGGCGGGCGAAATCGCCTGAGTCGGGCCGTGCTGCCCCCCCTGCCGCTTCTGGAGCCTTGCCGTTTCCGTGTCCCAGACCACTGCCCCGCTGTCGGATTCCGAAGCCCTTGAGGCCGAGCTGGCCCGGCTGCGCGCCGAGGTGGAGGCCCTGCGTGCCCGGGCGGAGGCGGCCGAGGCTGCAGCGGACCACGATGTGCTGACACCGGCCCTGAACCGGCGCGGGTTCGTCACGGCGCTTCATCGCGCCATGGCCTATTGCAAACGCCATCAGGTGCCGGCGGTGCTGCTGTACCTCGATCTGGATGGCTTCAAGGGCGTCAATGACACCTATGGCCATGCGGCCGGGGACGCGGCCCTGGTGCGCGTCGCCGAGCTGATGCGCGACAACCTGCGGGAGTCGGATGCGGTCGGGCGTCTTGGCGGCGACGAGTTCGGCCTGCTGATGATGAACGCCGGCATCGAGGAGGGGCGGGAGAAGGCCGCGCGTCTGGCCGGGACCCTGAAGACTGAAGGCTTCGTCTACGAAGGCCGGACCGTGCCCCTTGGCGGATCGTTCGGGGTACGGGCCTGGACCGGTCAGGAGGATGTCGAAACCTGGCTGGCCGAGGCGGATGCCGCCATGTGGCTCAGAAAGCCGGGCCGCGAATAGGTCGTCAGGCGATGATGTCCGGCAGGATGCGGTCCTCGACCTTCTTGATCTCGTCGCGCAGGGCCAGTTTCTTGCGTTTCATGCGGGCGATGCGGAGTTGATCCGGCACAGCGGTTTGACCCAGTGCCTCGATCGCAGCATCCAGATCCGCGTGTTCCTGACGCAGGCCTTTCAGCCGGATGTGCAGCGCCAGTTCCTCTTCCGTAAGACCCGCGTCGTCGTTCATTGCGCCCGATACCCCTGATTTCCCTGTCTATAGCCGAGCCGGGTTCAGGCTGAAAGACACGCGGTCAGGGTCTGAAGTTCCTTGCGCGGGGTAACGGGCGACCAGACGCGGGTGACAGCCACAAGGGTCTGGAGCGTATCGGCACCGGGGTCAGCTTCTCGCGTCAGTGTCTCGAGCGCCTGCATCAGATGACGTTCGGCCCGGCGCTCCAGTTCGATGGTCTTCTGGCGGACGTCCAGACGGGCGCCGGCCTCGATATCGGGGTGAGGTGACTTGAGCTTGCGGCGCAGCGCGCGCAGGGCGTCGAGGGTCGTCTCGTCCCAGGCGCGGGCGATGTCGCAGGCAGCCTCGAGCGTATCGTCAGAGGCTGACTCGTCCCGGGACGCGATCCAGGCCGCCCACAGGAGCAGGGGCACGCACTGGCCATGACGATCCTGCAGGTCGACGCAGGCCTCGGCCACGCCGGCGCGGCCGTAGGCCTCAAGCGCCCAGTCCCAGAACCCGGTCGCGCTCATGAGGCGGGGCCGCTCAGGCCACTCCAGCGGGTGACCGGTGACCAGTCCAGATCGAACAGGTCCAGTACGCGGCCGACGCTCTGGTCGATGACCTGATCCAGACTGTCGGGACGGGCGTAGAGCGCGGGCAGGGGCGGGGCGATGATGGCGCCCATTTCGGACAGGGCGGTCAGGGTGCGGAGATGACCGAGGTGAAGCGGCGTCTCGCGTACCATGAGCACGAGGCGGCGGCGCTCCTTGAGCGTGACGTCGGCAGCGCGGGTCAAAAGGGTTGAGGTGATGCCGGTGGCGATCTCGCCCGCGCTTCGGATCGAGCAGGGGGCGATGACCATGCCCCGCGTCCGGAACGAACCCGAGGCGATGGAGGCGCCGACATCGGCGACCTTGTGCACCACATCGGCGCGGTCGGTCAGATCCTGGGGGGAGAGGTCGGTTTCCTGGGAGAGGGTCAGCAGGGCAGCGCGCGAGACGACCAGGTGCGACAATACGCCCAGATCCCTGAGAGCGTCGAGCATCCGCACGCCATAGATGACGCCGGATGCGCCGCTGATGCCCACGATCAGGGGGCGGTCATCCCGGGATACGGCAGAGTTCAAAACTTTGACCCTTTTGGCAGCGACCCTGTGGTGGTCCGGAGGCGATGCGAATCACTGAAACGTGATTCCACACGGTCGGCATCCGGGCGCTCAATCTACTGGTCCCTTAGACAAGGAGGCGCAAGCCATGACCATCGAGGCGCGTATTCGCGAACTGGGAAACCGTCACCGCAATCTGGATACAGCGATCCAGAAGGAAACGACCCACCCGGCCACCGATCCGCTTTACCTCAAGTCCCTGAAACTCCGAAAACTCAGGCTGAAGGAACAGATCGCCGGCCTTGAACGACAGAGCGGATAGTCAGGATATCCAGATCATGAAAACGGCCCCGGAGATGCTCCGGGGCCGTTTTTGCATCTCGGGGCCGACAGGCTCAGTCGCGAGAGCCGAACACCGACTCCGCGGTGTGCTGGCTGCGGGCCTCCGGGGCATCGGGCTCGAACGCCGGTTCAGCCTCGGGCTGGGCGTCGGCGGACTGCAGGGTGGCACCACCCTTCTTCCCGTCGTCCTTCGCCTTTTTGTCAGCCGCCTTCTTGATCACGTCGTCGAGGACGATCTGGCCAACCAGCCCGAGGGTCACGGGATCGACCGGCTTGATGTTGGCGGTGTTCCAGTGGGTGCGGCTGCGCACCGTCTCGATGGTGGCCTTGGTGGTACCCAGCAGTTTGGAGATCTGGGCGTCGGTCACCTCGGGGTGATTCTTGACGAACCACATGATGGCGTCTGGACGGTCCTGGCGACGCGAGACCGGTGTGTAGCGCGGCGGGGCCTTGGCCGGCTTGAGCAGTTCGGCGTGACGGCTGACCACGGCCTTCATGCGATAGGAGTCGTCGGCCTGGGCCTTGTCCAGTTCGTCGCGGGTCAGCTGGCCGTTGATCAGGGGGTCCGCGCCGCGGATGTCACGGGCGACGTCGCCGTCGGCGATGCCACGCACTTCCAGCGGGTGCAGGCCACAGAAGTCGGCGATCTGCTCGAAGGTCAGGGAAGAATTGTCCACCAGCCAGACCGCAGTGGCCTTGGGCATGAGAATGTCGGTCATGACGTCGTTCCGGTTCATGAAGGGGCCCGGAAGCCGGGGCCCGGAAACAGCGGCGCCCGACCTTTCGGCCGGGCGCGGAGACTGTCCGTATAGGCGCTTTCGGGTGAAAAGAAAACGCCATATGGCGCGCTCATACAGCCAAGGTTCATCTGCGAAGCGCCACGGTCGGCTCATCGGGGTTTGGCCCCGCCCGAAAATCTGGAGGAGTGATCATGTTGAGTTTGGCAGGAGTGGCCGCCATGTCGGCCCTGGCACTGGGTGGCCCCGCCCCCGTCGCCGATCAGGACCCGCAAGGAGCGCCGCGCGGCAACTATCAGGATCCGCAGCGGGTCTCGCCGCGCGGCAGCTACACGCGAAGCTGCAGCGGGGACTATGTGAACCAGGGGCGGCTTTACGCCGACTGTCGCGACGAACGCGGTCGGATCCGCGGCACCTCGATCGAATTGAACCGCTGCGGTCCGCACGACATCGGCAACAGCAACGGACGGCTGGTGTGTGGTCCACACCGGGGTGATTTCGAGGATCGTCCCGGAAACGGCGGCGGCAACGGCGGCGGTGGCTGGAGCGGCGGCGGTGGCCGGGCCGAGATCACGGTCTATCGTGACGCCTATTTCCGCGGGCCCTCGACCACCTTCACGGGCGAGATCGCCAATCTGGATCGCACGGGCTTCAACGACGAGATCAGCTCGATGCGGTTCCGGGGCGAGTGGGAAGCCTGCACCGACGCCTACTTCCGGGGCAACTGCCAGCGCTTCACCGGCGATGTCAGCAACCTGAGCGCCTGGGGGATCAATGACCGCGTGTCATCGCTGCGTCCGGTTCGGCGGGGCGGACGCCGGTAGTCAGTCGACCACCAGCACGATCTTGCCGATGTGCTCGCCCGCCTCCAGCCGGAGGTGGGCGAGACCGGCGTCTGACAGCGCGAAGGCGGCGTCGATCGGCGGCCTGACCTGACCCGACACGACCCAGGGCCAGGCCGTCTGGCGCACGGCCCAGATCAGGCGGGCCTTTTCGTCGGCGCTGCGCGACCGGAGCGTGGAGCCGGTCAGGACGATCCGCTTCATCATCAGCCGCAGCAGGTCGATTTCGGCGCTCGCGCCACTGAGGGTGGCGATCACGCACCAGCGCCCGCCGGGCTTCAGGACCGACTGATTGAGTGCGGAATAGTCCGCGCCCACCATGTCGAGGATCACATCGGCACCGCCTGCGTCGCGGATGGCGGCTTCCAGGTCGTCGGCCTGGGCATCAAGGCTGAGGTCCGCGCCCAGCGCGCGGGCGGCATCAGCCTTGGCCTTGCCGCGCGAGGTGGCGATGACGCGCGCGCCCGCGGCCCTGGCCATCTGGATGGCGGTGACTCCGATGCCGCTGGTGGCGCCATGGACCAGCAAGGTGTCACCGGCCTGCAGCCGTCCGTCCTCGAAGACATTGGCAAAGACGGTCGAGAGGGTCTCGGGCAGGGCTGCCGCGGTCACGAAGTCCAGACTGTCCGGCACCGGGAACAGGTGCCGGGCATCCACCACAGCCTGGTCCGCATAGCCTCCGCCGCCCAGCAGGGCACAGACGCGGTCGCCGATGGACACGCCCGTCACACCGTCGCCAAGGCGGTCCACCTCGCCGGCGACCTCGAGGCCCAAGGTTTCGGGCGCGCCGGGGGGCGGGGGATATCGGCCCTCCCGCTGCAACAGGTCGGGGCGGTTGATCCCTGCGGCGCGCACGCGGATGCGGACCTCCCCGGGGGCGGGTTCAAGATCCGGGGCCTCGACCAGCGTCAGGGCGGTCGCCGGACCAGTGCCACCGGTGATCGAGATGCGTTTCATGGAGCCGCCCTTGCAATCGTCCGTGTCCCGGCGTTCACATAGGGACCACAGAACGGTGAACCAAGGAGGCGGGCATGATGATCGACGACGCCGAACCGAGGCCGCAGCGCGGGGCCTTGCTGGGCCAGATGGCCCGCGAGGATCTGGATCTCTATTCGGTCGAGGAATGCCAGGACCGGATCGCGCTGCTCGAAGCCGAGATTGCCCGGGTCAAGGCCGCCATGGAGACCAAGTCCGCGCGCAAATCGGCCGCCGAGGCGCTTTTCAACTTCGGCTCGTAACGGCACGGTCGGCGTGGCATGACCGTTGCAGGCGAGCAGATCGGCGCGGCTCCGGCTGCGGCGATCAGGTTCACGTACAGGTAAATAGTGTTGATGACTGAAGAGATGTCCTCGCCCGATCTGCCCTCGTCCGGCGCCACACCGGACGGCCGCGTCGCCGTGGTGACCGATTTTGCCGCCTCTGATCTGTTCGAGCGCACCTTTCGCGAGGGCATGGAACTGGTCGAGGAGACGGCCGCCTATCTGGACGGCGAAGGCCGGCGGGATTCCAAGCTGTTGTCGCGCTCGAGCGCCCTGGCCTATGCGGGCGAGAGCATGCGCCTGACCACGCGCCTGATGCAGATCGCCTCGTGGTTGCTGGTCCAGCGCGCTGTGCGCGAGGGCGATATGGCGGCCAGTGCCGCCTGCGAGGCGCGCTACCGGCTGGCGGCCCGCAAGGTCGAGGGCGAGGCTCCGCCGCCGGCAGACCTGCCGATTGCTCTGGTGGAATATGCGGTGCGGGCCGAGAAGCTGTACGACCGGATCCACTATCTGGACCGGCGCATGTATGTGGATGCCACGCCGCCGGCGGACGCCCCGAACCCGGTCCAGAGCCAGTTCGACAGGCTGTCGGCAGCCTTCGGTGCCCCCGGCAGTCCGAACTGAAGCCCGACGTTATCCGAGAGGCAGAGGCGCGGCGTCGGCGGAACCGCGCAGCGATTCCACCTCGATCGATCAGCCTCTAGGGCCCGACATCGTTGGCGTCGACGCGACCATCCTGGACCGGACGGGGCAGGGAGACGGCGATGCCGAGCGCATCGGCCAGCTTTTCGTCACGCTTGTAGACATCCTCACGGAAGGCCACGCGGCCCTGACCGTCGACGAAGGCCGTCCAGTACAGCAGACGCACGCCGATTTCACGGCCGGTAGTGACCCGGGTGGTGCGGCGGGTCGCCTGGGCGGTGTCGAACTCTTCCAGCTTGGCCGAATCCGGCGACAGCAGAAGGCGCGCGAACTCGACTGCACCCTCGACGCGCACACAGCCGTGACTGCGGTGACGATAGGCAAGGTTGAACGCGCCCTTGGACGGGGTGTCGTGCAGGAAGATGGCGTAGCTGTCACGAAGCTCGAACTTGACGTAGCCCAGTGCTGAGCGGGGGCCTGCCCTCTGGATGACGGTGCCGTTCGAGATGTACATGTCATTGGCGGCCAGATAGCCCGGGCCGCGCGGCAGGATCTCGTTGCGGGCGATGCCGGCCGGGACGTACCAGGGCGGATTGGCCACCACCGAGGCAAACGGCTTTTCAAGACTGGGTGTCTGGTTGGCGGCGGTGCCGACGACCACGCGGTTCGAGTGAACCGGCCGACCATCCTTCCAGTAGACCATGATGGCTGCGGCGGTATTGACCTCAATCCGCTCGGGGTCGACGTCGCGGGCCAGCCAGCGGCGGCGTTCCAGGTTCAGCGCGATCTGACGCGCGCGATCCTCGGCCGAAGCGGACAGGGATTGCTGGGTGCCGGATCCGATGCGGGCATCGACGGCCAGACCGTGACGGCCCTGGAAGCTGCGCACGGCCTCCTGAAGTTCAGTGCCGTAGAAATTGTCGGCCATGGCCAGCAGGCGCATGCCTTCGGCCTCGTTCAGATCGCCCTCGGCAATCAGCCGCTGGATCAGTTGCGGCACGCGGCGATCCACGTCCCCCGGCTCGATGTTGGCGCCCAGCCGGAAGGTCGGCCAGCCGCCGTTCTCGCGGATCATGCGACGATAGCGGACATAGCCCGCCGACAGATTGCTGTAGCCGATATCGGTCGGCGCCAGGCCTTCGTACCATTCGACCACACCTTCGGAGGCAAGTGCCCGATAAAGGCCGAGCGGCAGGTCCACGCGGTTCTTGCGCATCTCCCACAGGTCCTCGACCGTCTCGGGACGGATGCGGCCTTCGCTGAGCACGCGGGCGTAGCGCAGGGCTGCGGCCGTGGTGCGCATCTCGGCCATGCTGCGGTCGGCGGCCAGACCTTCGAAGTCGAAGAAGTCATACTGGGCCAGACCATGGCGTTCCGCCTTGGAAGCCGCGGTGCGCAGGGTGTCGAGGCGCGGCGCGGTCCAGACCGGGGTCCAGCCGTTCATCTCATAGAAGACACGGACGTCCGGCTGTTCGGTCTGGGGCAGGCGGGCCAGCTGGTCGTTGAAACTGTTGTAGAAGGCGACAGCGGTCGGGTCCCGGGTCGGGGGAACACCCTGCGGGCGGCCCATCGGCGGATCCTGCGGGGCATTCTGGGCATGGGCGACCTGCGCCGCTCCCATGATGGCGGCGGTGGCTGCACCCAGACCCAGTTGTCGACGCGTGATCATGACCCGTTTGCCGTCCAGCTTGTCGCGGCGCCCGAGATGGCCCCGCTGTTCTATAATCAACCGCAGCTTATCGGCGTTCCAGACAAACAGAAAGCGCCGCCCCCGAGGGACGGCGCTCTGTGGCTTCCGGGACGCACCCCTGAAGGGGGCGGGCCGCTGGCTACTTCTTGATGAAGCCGCCGAATTTCGAGTTGAAGCGCGACACGCGACCGGCGCGGTCCATCAGGTGCGCATTGCCGCCGGTCCAGGCCGGGTGCGTCAGCGGATCGATGTCCAGGTTCAGGGTGGCGCCTTCCTTCTGATAGGTCGAGCGCGTCTGGTAGGTCGTGCCATCCGTCATCACCACGGTGATGAAGTGATAGTCGGGGTGGGTGTCCGCTTTCATCGCGTTGGTCCGGTCTGTTCAGGCGCGGTGACGATGCCGACCGTCGGTGCGCAAAATGGGAAACCCGCCAGAAGCCCCGGCGGGAGAGGGGCGGCGTTTACACCGGGTAGCGTTCCGGGGCAAGAGGCGCGGGACATGACCGAAACATCCCTGCCTTCCCGCGCCAAGACCGACCTCGATACCGAGGCCTCCGGCCGCCCGGGCGCCGGGGCACAGCTGAGTGAGCGGCTGAGCGAGGCGGGCGAGCGCCGCACCCGGCAAAAGGATGTGCGCCCGCTTTTGCGCCTGTGGCCCTTTGCCGTCCAGCACCGGGGGCATGTGGCGCTGTCCGTGTTCTGGCTGCTGATGTCGACGGCGGCCTCGCTGGGGCTGACGGTGACCTCACGCGGAGCGATCGACAACGGCTTTGAGGCCGGCGGGTCGCAACTGAATTTCTGGTTCCTGCTGCTGGGACTCAATGCGCTGTTCTTGGGTGTCGCCTCTGCGGTGCGATACTATTTTGTGACGCGGACGGGCGAGCGGATCATCGCCGACCTGCGCACGGCCCTGTTCGGGCGGGTGCTGACGCTGGACCCGGCCTTTTTTTTTCTGTTGCGGACGGGCGAGGTGCTGTCGCGCCTGACGAGCGACGTTCAACTGATCGACACCCTGATGACCACATCGATCAGCTTTGCCTTGCGTAACCTGCTGACAATGGTGGGGGGCATGATCCTGCTGTTCGTCGTCAGTCCCAAGCTGATGGGGCTGGTGCTGCTGGTCTTGCCCCTGCTCATCGTGCCGCTGTTCCTGTTCGGACGCGTGGTGCGCAAACTGACCGTCGACTCGCAGGACCGGTTCGCCGAGGCGGTCGGCTTCGCCGGCGAGAGCGTCGATGCCATCGAGACGGTGCAGGCATTCGGGCGCGAGGCCTCGGCCAACGGGCGGTTCGGGGCGGCGGTCGAGGCGGCCTTTGGCGTGTCGCTGAAGCGCATCCGGGCGCGCGCCTGGATGACGGCGATGATCATCACCCTGATGTTCGGCGGGGTGACTCTGGTGCTGTGGCTGGGCGCACAGGATGTGATCGCCGGGCGGATGACGCCGGGGGCCCTGCTGCAGTTCGTGCTGCTGTCGGTGTTCGTGGCGGGGGCGGTGGGAGCCCTGGGCGAAAGCTGGGGGGACCTGCAGAAGGCGGCGGGCGCCATGCAGCGTATTGATGAGCTGATGCGGGCCCGGCCCGGCATCCGACCCCCTGCCGCCCCGAAGGCCCTGCCCGAACCGCCCGTCGGCGAAGTGGACATGCGTGAGGTCAATTTCGCCTATCCGGGGCGGCCGGACCTGCCGGCCCTCAGGGACTTCACGCTGTCGGTCCGGCCCGGTGAGACGGTGGCGCTGGTCGGCCCGTCGGGTGCCGGGAAATCGACTGTATTCCGGCTGTTGCTGCGCTTCTATGATCCCCGGTCTGGTCAGGTGAGGGTCGACGGAGTCGACGCCTCGACGGTCGATCCGGTGGCTCTCCGGGCGCGCTTTGCCTGGGTGTCCCAGGAGGCGCCGCTGTTCTCGGGTTCCGCGATCGAGAACATCCGCTTCGGCCGTGAGGACGCAGGGACGGATGAGGTTCGCGATGTGACCGAGCGCGCGCAGGCGCTGGCGTTCGTTGAGGCCCTGCCGGAAGGCTTCGACACCCCGCTGGGCGAACGGGCCCGCAGCCTGTCCGGAGGTCAGCGGCAGCGGCTGGCCATTGCCCGGGCCCTGATCCGGCAGGCCCCGATCCTGCTTCTGGATGAAGCCACCAGCGCGCTGGACGCCGAGAACGAACGTCTGGTGCAGGTGGCGCTCGACGAAGCCATGCAGGCGCGCACGACGCTGGTCATCGCCCACCGGCTGGCGACCGTGCTGCGCGCGGACCGCATTGTGGTGATGGACGAGGGCCGGGTGGTCGAGGTCGGCACCCATGGCGAACTGGTAGCCCGGGGTGGCCTCTATGCCCGTCTTGCCCGGCTGCAGTTCCGGGCAGACTGAGCCGCCGGATCAGGTCGCGCGCAGGATGGCGGCGATCTGGGGGTGCAGGTCGGAATTGGCGACCAGGATCTGCTGACCATCGTGGACATTGCCGGTGCCGTCGATGGTGGTGGCCATGCCGCCCGCCTCGGTGACGAACAGCAGGCCCGCGGCGACATCCCAGGGCTTCAGGTTGCGCTCCCAGAAGGCGTCGTAGCGTCCGGCCGCCACCCAGGCGAGATCCAGCGCCGCCGATCCCAGACGGCGGATGCCCGCGACCCGCTGGCCCATGGCGTGGATGTCCTTGATCGCCTGGGCGTGGCCGGTCTTGCCCATGAAGGGCAGGCCGGTGCCGATCAGACACTGGCTGAGGTCGCGACGGCCGGTCACCCGGATGCGGGTGTCATTCAGATAGCAGCCCTTGCCCTTTTCGGCCCAGAACAGCTCGTTCAGCACGGGATTGAAGGT
>CAXICH010000058.1:0-10569 GCA_964022245.1 uncultured Alphaproteobacteria bacterium | reverse complement strand
AAGGCTTCGCTGAGGATCGTGGAAGACTACCACGTTGATAGGCCAGGTGTGGAAGTGCGGCGACGCATGAAGCTTACTGGTACTAATAATCCGATCGGCTTGATCGTTTCTCAGCAAAACTCATTCGGTTTTACTTGCCGATAATAATCGCGACGATGTCTTCTCATTTAATCCCCTATCTGCCTGGTTGACCCGGTGGCTATGTCGGAGGTTCCCCACCCGATCCCATTCCGAACTCGGTCGTTAAGCCCTCCAGAGCCGATGGTACTTCGTCTTAAGGCGCGGGAGAGTAGGTCGCTGCCGGGTCTACCAGTCAGATAGGGATTAATACGATGTCGCCGGAAGCCGCCTGTGCCCCGGCGACATGTCTCGAACCCTTTCTTCCTTCACATTTTCCTTTCCATCTTTGACGCGGGATGGAGCAGCCCGGTAGCTCGTCAGGCTCATAACCTGAAGGTCGCAGGTTCAAATCCTGCTCCCGCACCCAAGATCAGACGCCGCCCGGTCCCGCCGGGCGGCGTTTTTCGTTTTCGGCCCGGCCTTGTTCCGGTCAGCCGCGGCGCGCGAGGTGGCGGGCCATGCCGATGGCGGCGAGGAAATAGTGGACCGAGGCCCAGCCGTAGAACAGGAAGGTCAGCACCAGTCCCCCCTGGGTCCCGTCCGCCAGGGCGCGGCGGCAGGCTTCGACCTCGGGGCCCGCCGCTCCGGCCGGCGCGATCCCCCCGGGGCAGGCTGCAGCAAACCCCGCCGGATCCCCGATACCACCGCCGCCCACCCAGGCGGCGATCAGGGCCCAGGCGCTGCCGGCCTGCTCCGTGCTGAACCGGACCCCGGCCAGCTGATCGATCACCCAGCCGGTGAAGGGGGGACCGCCCCCCAGCGCAATCAGATTGAGGAACAGGAACAGGACGGCGGTGGCGGTCGCCCGCCGGCGCACATCGACGGAGTTCTGCACCACCCCGAAGGTCGGCCCCAGATAGGTGTACTGAAAGAACCCCGGCAGCAGCAGGATGACGGCCGCCGCCTGCCACGACGCCTGGGTGTAGGCCAGAATGTAGAGCGGCGTGCACAGGGCCAGCCCGATGGCCGGCGTCAGCGCGTACCAGGCCGGGCTGAAGCGCGCGAGGCGATCCGCCAGAAAGCCGCCGGCCAGGGTGCCGATGCCGGCGCCGACGCCGCCGATCAGCCCGATAATCAGGCCGACGGTCGTCAGGTCGAGGGAGAAGGCCGCCACGAAATACTGGGGGGCAAACTGGCTGGATCCATACAGGCCAAACGACACCAGGGTAATGCCGAGGGCCATGTTGAGCACCGGCCAGTTGCCGAACAGCGCGCGGATGACGGCCCCGATCTCGCGGGTCTCATGGCCGAAGGACCACGGGGCGGCAGGCGTCGGCGCCTCGACCGGCAGGCCCGCCGCGCGGGCGGCCTCGCGGTCGGCATGCCCGCGGGGCGGCTCCCGGACGAGGAGCTTGAAGATCACAGCCAGCAGCACGCCGGGCAGCCCGACGACAACGAAGGCCCAGCGCCAGCCAAGGGTCTGCGCCAGCCAGCCGCCCGCGGCCGCGCCGAACATCACCCCCAGCGGCACGCCCAGACCATAGATGGCGAGGGCCGAGGCGCGTCGGCCGGGCGGGAAATAGTCGCTGATCAAACTGTGGGCCGGGGGCGAACAGCCGGCCTCGCCCACGCCCACGCCGAACCGGCACAGGGCCAGCATCACATAGTTTCCGGCCAGTCCGCACAGCGCGGTGAAGCCTGACCACACCACCAGCGATACGGTCAGGATATTGACCCGGCTGTAGCGCTCGGCCAGCCGGGCGATGGGGATGCCGAGCAGCGTGTAGAGCAGGGCGAAATACAGCCCGCCCAGCAGGCCGATCTGGGTCGAGGTCAACGCCAGATCCGCCCGGATCGCCGGTCCCAGAATCGAGAGTATGGTCCGGTCGATGAAGTTGAAGACATAGGCACAGAGCAGCAGGCCGAGGACCATCGCCCTGTACTGCGGCGAGTGAAGGGGTCGGGGCGTCGACGTCGATGTCATGGAATGTCCCTAGGAGGCCAGGATGTCGGCAAGGGCGCGCCGCAGCGCTTCGGACACCGGCCGGACCAGCGCCCCGGACACGCAACGCAGGTCGTCATTGCGGCTGTGATGGAAGCGGTGATTGCCGAAGAAGCCCGCGGCGCTCGGGTAACCGGCCTTGAGAATATTGGTCAGCTCGCCGGCGGAATTCTCGACCGTCGCGGGATACGGGGCTTCCAGTCCCGGATGTCCCGCGAAGGCCCGACCGAAGCTGTCGGCGACGTCCGGACTGGCCAGCAGGTAGCGCTGGGCGTCGGGGCCGGGCAGGGGGCGGGTGCGCCCGCCGTACATATGCCAGTTCCGGGCGGCCAGATTGGCCCCGACGTGGACCCACAGCCGGGTCCGCTCGGGCCCGGGGGCCAGGGCCTCCAGATAATGCTCGCCGCCCAGATTCTCGTATTCGTGTCCGCTGATGGCGACCAGCTCAATGTCGAACGGATCGCGGCGCTGGGCCAGCCAGTGCGCGGCGGCCAGCCACACCGCAATGCCCGAGCCGCGCTCGGCGGCGCAGGTGAACCAGCCTGACCGGGGCGTCGACAGGACGACGGCCCGACCCGCATCCCGGTCCAGACGCGCTGTGAGGTTGAAGGCCGGTCGCTGCCCGCCCTGGCCCGAGAGGGTCAGGCGACCCGTCTGGCCGTCGGCGGCTGCATCCAGAAACGGGGCCGCGTCATTGGGCGCCAGTATGGCGATGGGCCCGGCTCTCGGCGGCAGATGGGCAGGGGCATTGAGGGCGAGGGCGTCCCCGGTCGGACCCGTGGTGACCAATACGGCGGCGCTGGCGCCGCGGGCCCAGGCATCGGACAGACGCGCCTGGATCAGGCCGTCCAGGGCGCTGGACCATCGACGCGACGGCAGGACGATCAGGGCGATGGTGCCCTCCAGAGACCCGGTGCCCCAGGCGAGGCGCAGCGGCGCGTCGAGGCCCGCCGGCCCCGTCGCGCTGACCGGCGCCTGGGGAATGACCGGGGCGGACTGTCCCTCGATCGCCAGGGTCGCCTGGTCGACCTCAAAAAAGGGCGCCTGGAACCCGTGGCGGTGGCAGACGTAGCCCAGTCGGGTCAGCGCATCTTGGAGCCAGGCGCCGACCGCCATATCGCCCGGTCCGCCTGTCGCCTTGTCTCCATGGCTGGCATAGCGCTCGAGCACGGACTGGTGCCAGGCGTCATCGAGCTGCGGGTCAGTGGGCATCAGGGGCGCCAGCCCGGCGGTTCCGGCCCCCATGAGCAGCCCGCGCCGCGAGGGGGTCACGGCGCCCCTCCGTCGCAGACGTCGCGGATAGTCCTGTCCTGGGCCACGGTGATCCTCCCCGATTCAGGGCCGGGATTCGCCGGCCTTCCCCTCTCCGGGCGCCGTTGATACCGGCGCTCTCCCGCACCGGAGTGGGGCATGTCGGGCCGGGCGTGTCAAATATCACTCACGTGAGCGTGAACAAAAGTATTTCTTCACAGGATGAATATGGGTTCAATCGTGTTGAATTTGCTGGCGGGCAGCCTGTTCCGGGCGGAAATCGCCGGAGCGGCCGGCTGCAGCCGACATTCACACGCGTGATAGGGAATGTTGACAGCGCGATGATGTCGTGCCCCTCTCTGGTCAAACGTCGGCGCTCATGACCGACGTCAGGGAGGGAATCTGATGAAAGCGACACTTCTCGCGTCGGCGTGTGCCGCCGCAACCCTGTCGGTGCTCGTACCGACCATGGCGCAGGCCCAGGAGCAGGACCCGGATACCCGGGAAACCCGCGAGGAACGGACTACCCGGATCGGGGAGGTGGTCGTCACGGCGACCCGTCGGACCGAGCGCGTCCAGGATGTGCCGCTCAGTATCACGACGCTGTCGCAGGAAGACCTGAACGAGCGCGGCATCGTCAACTACGATGGCCTGGCCATCGCCACGCCCGGGGTCGTGCTGAACCGGGCATCGGCCAACTTCAACAACTTCTCCGCACGGGGTGTGGCCACCAATGGCTATGGCGCCAACCTGCAGAGCACGGTCGCAATCTATCTGGACGAGCTGCCGATTTCGTCGAACGGCAACTCCACCATCCTCGACCCCAGCCTCTACGACGTGGAGCGGATCGAATTCCTGCGTGGCCCCCAAGGCACCCTGTTCGGGTCCGGCTCGCTGGCCGGGGCGCTGCGTATCCTGACGCATGATCCGGATCCGAGCGGCTTTGACGCCTCGGTCCTCGTCGATATTGGCAAGATGAACGAAAGCGACGGCCTGCGGCAGCGCTACAATGCGATGATCAACGTGCCGCTGATCGAAGATCAGCTGGCGCTGCGCGTCGTGGGCTTCTCGCGCAATGAGGCGGGCTGGGTCGACAACGTCGGCACCGGCATTGAGGACTCCAACACCCTGGTCCAGTACGGCGGTCGCGCCATCCTGCAGTGGGAGCCGAATGAGCGCTTCGTCGCCCGGCTGCTGTACTCGAACGAGGTCTCCAACCCGCACGACTCGTCGCTGACCAACCCCAATCGGGGCACCTTCGTCCGGCTCAGCGACCGCCCTGACCTGTTCCAGAGCGACATGACCAACTACAACGCGACCTTCGAATACCAGTTCGACGGCGCGCGCCTGACCAGTTCGACGACGTTCTCGGACTATCAGGGCCTGTTCTACGTCGATCTCGCCGGCAGCTATAACCAGGCATTCCCGTTTGCGCTCGACGCCGATGCCTGGGACGAGACGCTGGTGCAGGAAACCCGGCTGGTGTCGGATCCCGGGGGGGCGTTTGACTGGTCGGTCGGCACCTTCTATTTCCGCAAGCGCCGCGACGTGGACTACGCCTACCGCTCCAACGAGGACTTCCTGACTTCACGGGCGATCTCGGGCCTGCCCGACGAATATTATCAGCGCTTCGCCTCGCACTTCATCAGTCATGAGATCGCGGCCTTCGGCCAGCTGACCTACCGCTTCACGCCCGACCTGTGGGTCACCGGCGGGGTCCGCTACGGCAAGACCGATGCCCAGGGCTTCACCGAGGCCGGTGGCTACAACTCCGACTATCTGACCATCGCCTACAACTATGCCGCCTACGCCGCCTATTACTTCGGCGTGCTGGGGGCGAGCAGCATTCCGGTCACGGTGACCGGTCCCTATGCGGCCGCCGAAGGGGTCAAGGTCGAGGAAGAGGGGCCGTCGTATCGCTTCAGCGTCTCCTGGCGTCCGACACCCTCGATCACGACCTATGCGTCCTATTCGACCGGCTTCCGTCCGCCGATCGTCAACGCCCGCGCCGGCGCGGTCAGCACCATCGACCCGACAGACATCGTCATTCCCTACGGCGCGACGTCCGACGAACTGATCAACTACGAGATCGGCATCAAGGGTCGCTGGTTCAACAACCGGCTGTTCGCGGATGCGGCCGTGTACTTCATCGACTGGAATGACATCCAGGTGCAGGCCAACCGGGTCTCTGACTCGGTCCAGTTCGCCACCAACATCGGCGGTGCGACCAGCAAGGGCCTCGAGGTGGCGCTTGTGACCGTCCCGGCCGAGGGCTGGACGGTGGCGCTGACCGGCTCCTGGAACAAGACCGAGGTGGACGATCTGAGTGCCTCCGAAGCGGCGATCTCGGGGGCCGTCCTCGGGGCGCCCCTGGCCGGGCCGGAGTTCTCGGGATCGCTGCGCTTCAACTACGAATGGCAGCCCACCTCGAACGTCACGGGCAATGCCTCGGTCGCCATTTCGCATGTGGGTGGCTATCCCAACGCCTTCCCGAACACGCCCGGCAAGCCGTTGATTCCGCTGCCGACCTATGACCAGGTGGACGCCTATACCTTCGTCAATGCCACGGTGGCCTTCGCCTTCGACAACTATACGGTCGGGGCCTATGTCGAAAATCTGTTCGACGATCAGTCGATCAACTACATCCACCCCGAAGCCTTCATCGACGGGCGGTACGGTCGCACGCGGCCGCGCACGCTCGGCATTCGCCTCAGCTATGAGTACTGATCGATGACGGCATCGTCACCTGTTGCCCCGGACGCGCGACCCGCGCGTCCGGGTGCCCGGGCCTGGATCGTTCTGGCGATCCTGTGCTTCGTCTATGTTCTGAACTTTCTGGACCGCCAGCTTCTGTCGATCCTGGCCAAGCCGATCCAGGATGAACTCGGCGTTTCGGATGGACAGCTGGGTTTGCTGGGCGGCCTGCTGTTCGCGGCCTTCTACTGCATCCTTGCCATTCCCGTCGGCTGGCTGGCGGACCGCACAAACCGGGTCCGCGTACTGGCCATCGCCTGCGGTCTGTGGAGTGCGGCGACCGCGGCCTGCGGGCTGTCGACCAATTTCGGCCAGCTGGCGGTTTCCCGGATGGCCGTGGGCGTCGGCGAGGCGGGCGGCGTTCCGCCGTCCTATGCCATCATTTCGGACTATTTCCCCTCGGGGACGCGCGGCACCGCGCTCAGCCTCTTTAACCTCGGTCCGCCCATCGGGTCGGCGCTCGGCGTGGCCTTCGGGGCCTCGATTGCCGCCAACTATTCCTGGCGTGACGCCTTCATATGGGTCGGCGTTGTTGGCGTGATCACGGCTGTCATTGTCTGGATGTTTGTCAAGGAACCGAAGAAGGGCGGGCTTGATGCGGCCCCCGTGGTCGATCCGGTGCCGACGGCCGATCCGGTCGCTCCGCCGAAGACCGGCTTTATCGCGACCTTCAACATGTTCTTCGCCAACTCCACGCTTCGCGGCATCTCTCTCGCGTGCGGCGCCACACAGTTCGTCACCTATGCCCTGCTCAATTTCGCGGTGCTGTTCCTGATGCGCGAGAAGGGAATGACGCTGGAACAGGTCGCGCTCTGGTACGCCCTCGTGGTCGGCGTCTGCGTCAGCCTGGGCATGCTCATCTCGGGGCGTCTGATCGACATGTTCGCCAAACGGTCGAGGACCGCCTATGCGTGGATTCCGGCGATCGGCCTGATCATCGCCGTGCCCTTCTATGCGGGCTTTGTCTGGGCCCCCAGCTGGCAGATGTCCCTAGCCTTCCTGACCGTGCCCATGGCGCTCAACTATTTCTATCTCTCGCCCTCGATCACCCTGGTTCAGGAGACGGTCCGACCGGACCAGCGCGTCATGTCTGGGGCCCTGCTGCTGCTGGTCATGAACCTGATCGGACTGGGACTGGGTCCGACCTATCTGGGCTTCGCCAGTGATTATTTCGCCGCAAACGGCTTTGCCGACAACTCGCTGCAGATCGCCCTCTACACCCTGATCGCCTTCTACATCCTGGCGGTGGTCATGTTCCTGGGCATGGTGGGCAAGATCCGTCGTCAAACCGCACAGGAGGCCGCACGATGATCCGCGCACTCTCAAGTCTGCTGGTGGCGCTGGCGCTGACGGCCTGTGCGACCGCAACGGTTCAGGCCCAGACGCCGCCGGTGGTCAATGCGCCTGCCGGACCCGTCCGGGGCGTGGCGGTCGACGGGATTCACATGTTCAAGGGCATCCCCTATGCCCTGCCGCCGACCGGCTGGCGTCGCTGGCGTCCGCCGGCCGAAATGCAGCCCTGGCGCACCGCTCGCGATGCGACGCAGTTCGGCGCTGCCTGCCACCAGCCCGTCTCGCGCGGCACCAGCATCTATGCCGGCGAAGCTCCGACGATGAGCGAGGACTGCCTGTTCCTGAACGTCTGGATGCCCGAGGATGCCCGCAATGCCCCGGTGTTCGTCTGGATTCACGGCGGATCGCTGACCACCGGCGCCGGCAGCGAGGCCATGTACGACGGTGCGCGCATGGCCGCCGAGGGCGTCGTCGTGGTGACAATCAACTACCGTCTCGGTGTGCTGGGCTATCTGGCCCACCCCGAGCTGAGTGCCGAGTCGCGCAAGAACATCTCGGGCAACTATGGCCTGCAGGATCAGATCGCGGCGCTCGAGTGGGTGCAGGACAATATCGCGGCCTTCGGCGGTGATCCGGACAATGTCACCATTGCCGGCGAATCCGCGGGCGCGCTCAGCGTCATGTATCTGATGGCGTCGCCCGAGGCCGAAGGCCTGTTCGACAAGGCCATCGCCCAGAGCGCCTATATGCTGTCCATGCCCGAGCTGCGGACCCGCACGCACGGCGATGTCCCTGCCGAGGGACTGGGCTGGTGGCTCCAGGGGCAGCTGGGTCAGGCCAATCTGGCCGGCCTGCGCTCCATGGACGCCCAGACCCTGACGGTCTCGGCCCAGCAGGCGGGCTATGCCCCGTTCGGCAATATCGACGGCGTCTATCTGCCGGCTCAGCTGGCCCAGGTGTTCGAACGGGGCGAGCAGGCCCCTGTACCGCTGCTGGCCGGCTTCAATCAGGGCGAGATCCGCTCGCTGCGGTTCCTTGTTCCGGCTGCGCCGGCCGACGCGGCTGCCTATGAGAAGGAAATCCGGGACCGCTACGGCGAACTGGCCGACACCTTCCTCACCCTGTATCCGGCCGATGACATGGCCGAGAGCATGCTCGCGACGCCGCGCGATGCCCTCTACGGCTGGACCGCCGAGCGGCTCATGCGCACCCAGACGGCTCGTGGCCAGAACGCCTATATGTATTTCTTCGACCACGGCTATCCGGCCGCGGACGATGCAGGGCTGCATGCCTTCCATGCTGCGGAAATTCCGTATGTATTCGGCAATGTCGATCGTCTGCCACCGCGCTGGCCCGCCATTCCGGACACCCCGTCCGAACAGGCGCTGTCGGATGCGATGCTGTCGTACTGGCTCACCTTCGCCCGGACCGGTGTGCCGACCGCCGAGGGGCAGCCGGACTGGCCTGCCTACGGTCGCACCGCCGCCTATATGGACTTCGAGGACGGCCCGGTGGTGCGTCAGCGCCTGATGCCGGGCATGTTCGAACTGCACGAGACGGTGGTCTGTCGCCGCCGGGCCGCCGGCGGGATTCCGTGGAACTGGAATTTCGGGGTCATTGCGCCGCCGCTGCCGCCCGCCGCCCCCGGCTGCCCATGATTGACGGGGATATGCAGGCCTGGGCGCTGACGCTCGACAAATTCCTGGACCATGCGGCCCGCTGGCGGCCGGAGGGGCAGGTCGTTACGGCGCGCGCCGACGGGCGGGTGGACCGCGTCAGCTATGACGCCCTGAGGACCCGCAGCCGCAAGGTCACGGCGGCGCTGATCGGACTGGGCATTGTGGCGGGGGACCGCGTGGCGACCCTGGCCTGGAACAGTCAGGCCCATGTCGAGGCCTGGTATGCGGTGATGGGCATGGGGGCTGTGTGTCACACGCTGAACCCGCGCCTGACCGAGGCCCAGCTGATGTCCATGCTGTCGCAGTCCCGCGCCCGGATCCTGATCGCCAGCGCCGATCTGGAACCGGTCGCACGCCGGATCGTCGCCCGGACGCCCTCGCTGGAGCGGCTGCTGGTCATCGATGCCGAGGCCGAGGGCGCGGACCAGCTGGAGGCGCTGATCGCCCGCGAGACCGGCGACGGCGTGGTCTGGGGCGACTTCGCCGAGACCACACCCAGCGGCCTGTGCTTCACCTCGGGCACGACGGGCGCGCCCAAGGGCGTCACCTACACCCACCGGTCCAGCTATCTACACACCCTGCGTCTGCTTCAGGCCGATGTCATGGGGATCACGGGGTCGGACGTTATCCTGGCCGCGGTGCCGATGTTCCACGCCAATGCCTGGGGCCTGCCCTTTGCCGCCCCCGCGACGGGGGCCGGGCTGGTCCTGCCCGGGCGCTGGCTGGACGGTGCCCGTCTGGCCGGCCTGATCAATTCCGAGGGAGTCACCCTTGCGGTCGGCATCGCCACCGTCTGGCTGGGGCTGGTCGAACATCTCGAGGCGCACGGCGGCGACACGCCGACGTTGCAGCGGGTCGTGGTAGGGGGGGCGCCCATGCCGCCGGCCCTGATGGAGCGGATCGAACAGCGCCTCGGGGTCACCGTCCAGACCAGCTGGGGCATGACCGAGCTGTCACCGCTCGGCACCTGCGCGCCTCTCGGCGGCCCGCATTCGGCCCAGCTGTCGGGCCGGCCCGCGGTCGGTGTCGACCTGCTGCTGACCGACGGACAGGGTCAGGCCCTGCCCGAGCAGCGCGGCGCGGAAGGCCATCTGCATGTGCGGGGCGAGGCCGTCGTCGAGCGCTATTTCGGCGAGACGACCTCTGCCACCGATGCGGACGGCTGGTTCCCGACCGGCGACCTGGCCCGCATCGACGAGGGCGGAAACCTGATCATCACCGGCCGGGCCAAGGACCTGATCAAGTCAGGCGGGGAATGGATCAATCCGGCCGAGATCGAGGCCGTGATCAATGAGCATCCGGCCGTGTCACTGGCAGCGGTGATCGGTCGGACGGACCCCAAATGGGGCGAGCGTCCGGTGCTGGTCATTCAGGCCCGGGAGACGCCGGACGTCAGCGACGAGGACCTGCTTGCGGCCCTCCGGGGACGGGTTGCACCGTGGTGGATCCCCGATGCCGTGATCCGCGTGGGTCAGATGGCACTGGCCTCGACCGGCAAAATCGACAAAATGCGTCTGAGAGTTGAATATG
>CAXICH010000057.1:0-10794 GCA_964022245.1 uncultured Alphaproteobacteria bacterium | reverse complement strand
AACGGGCGCTACCCCGCGTGTCCGGGCAGCGAATGAATCTTGAGGGCCGGCCGCTTCTACAGTCAGGTCTTCCAGACTTCAGAAGACCCACACGCGCTGGAGCGCACCGGGGATCGCGAGTGTGCGATGGGGGGCAGATGGGCCTGAACCCCCTTAAAGTCAAGGCGTTTGTGTGCAGGTGCGAAAAGGCCTCGACTTACGCGGGGTCATCACGGAATGTTACAAGTGCCCGAAACCGCCGGAGATTGACCGCCCATGCCCGTTCGTGCCGACCTCACCGTTGCCCCCGTCCTCGCCGCCTTCCTTGAGGATGAGGTCCTGCCGGGACTCGGCATGGAGGCCGATCCCTTCTGGGCGGGCGTGCGGGCCGTTCTCGATTGGGCCGTGCCGGAGAACCGGCGTCTGTTGGCGGTGCGCGACGATCTTCAGGCCCGGATCGACCGCTGGCATGGGGCGCGCAAGGGCCGGCCGTACGACGTCGCGGGACAACGGGACTTCCTGAAGGAGATCGGCTGGCTGGTCGATGCGCCTACTCCCTTCGCTATTGGCACCCGCAATGTCGATGCCGAGATTGCCACCCGTGCCGGGCCGCAACTGGTGGTGCCGGTGCTGAATGCCCGATTTGTCCTGAATGCCGCCAATGCGCGCTGGGGCAGCCTGTATGATGCGCTGTACGGCACCGACGCGCTCGGCGACCTGCCGCCGCCGGGTGGCTATGACGGGGACCGCGGGGCGCGCGTCGTCGCCCGCGCCAGGGCGTTTCTGGATGAGGCCCTGCCGCTGGCCGAAGGCTCCTGGTTCGATCTCAGCCATCCGCACCAGGGCATCGCCCTGCGCGACAGCAGCCAGTATCTGGGCCAGACCGAACGGGGCCGCCTGTTCCGGCACAATGGCCTGCATATCGAGGTGGTATTCGATCCGGACCACCCGATCGGTCGCACCGACCCGGCGGGCATCGCCGATGTCGTTCTGGAGTCGGCGCTGACCACCATCGTCGATCTGGAAGACTCGGTCGCCTGCGTCGATGCCGACGACAAGGTGGCGGCGTATCGCAACTGGCTGGGCCTGATGAAGGGCGATCTGGCCGAGACGTTCGACAAGGGAGGAAAGACCCTCACCCGCCGGCTCAGCCCTGACGTCGCCTATGTCGCCCCCGATGGCACCGATGCCACCCTGCCGGGCCGGTCGCTGCTGTTTGTGCGCAATGTCGGCCACCTGATGACGACGCCCGCCATCCTGCTGGCCGACGGGTCCGAGGCGCCGGAGGGCATCCTTGACGCCATCATCACCAGTTTGATCGCCCTCTATGACCTGCGCGGCGCCGGCCCCTTCCGCAACAGTCGCGAAGGCTCGATCTATATCGTCAAACCCAAGATGCACGGGTCCGAGGAATGCGCCTTTACCAACCGCCTGTTCGACGCGGTCGAGGACCTGCTCGGACTGGACCGCCACACGGTCAAGGTGGGGGTGATGGACGAGGAGCGCCGCACCTCGGCCAACCTCGCCGCCTGCATCCACGCGGTGAAGGACCGGATCGTCTTTATCAATACGGGCTTCCTCGATCGCACGGGCGACGAGATCCACACCCTGATGCAGGCGGGGCCTGTGGTCCGGAAGGGCGAAATCAAGTCCAGCACCTGGATCGCCGCCTATGAGCAACGCAATGTGGCGATCGGTCTGCAATGCGGCCTGTCGGGCCGGGCCCAGATCGGCAAGGGCATGTGGGCCGCACCGGACCGCATGGCCCAGATGCTCGAGGAAAAGGCCGGCCATCCGAAGACGGGCGCCAACACCGCCTGGGTCCCCTCGCCGACAGCGGCGACCCTGCATGCGCTGCACTATCACCGGACCGACGTCTTCGCGGTCCGCGCGGCCATGGGTGACGCCGACCCGCGCCCGCTTGAGGATCTGCTGACTCCGCCGTTGGCCGAGGGCCGCAACTGGAGCGCCGAGGAGATCGAGCAGGAGCTGGACAACAATGCCCAGGGCATCCTCGGCTATGTCGTCCGCTGGATCGATCAGGGCGTCGGCTGTTCCAAGGTGCCCGACATCCACGACATCGGCCTGATGGAGGACCGCGCGACGCTTCGGATCAGCAGCCAGCATATGGCCAACTGGCTGCTGCACGGTGTCTGCACGGACGAGCAGGTCGACGGGGCCCTGCGGCGCATGGCGGCCAAGGTGGACGCCCAGAACGCGGGTGATCCCCTCTATCGTCCGATGGCGCCGGACTTTGACGACAGCCTCGCCTTTGCGGCGGCCCGCGCCCTGGTGTTCGAAGGCGTCGAGCAGCCCAACGGCTATACCGAACCCTTGCTGCACCGCTTCCGCCAGCAGGCCAAGGCGCGAGGTTAGCGCCCCGGCCCACCCTCGCCGTCGATCCGGGTGACGGCATCCTGCAGCAGGGTCACGACATGGTCGGCGGAGGGGGTCTGCTGGCGCATCATGCCGTCGAGCAGGGTCCCGAGGGCCGGTGTGATCCGCGCGTTGGCCATCACCCAGTCGCCAAACAGGCGGTGCTCAACGGTGTCGCGACCGAAGATGACGACGTCCTTGTGCCGCGGGTCCGTCGTCAGCCGCCGCAAGAGGCTGTCGATGGCGTCACTCGACCCCTCGATCACCTGGATGAAGCGGCCTCCGTGCGCCGCCAGCGCGCCGGTGAGCCCGTCACGCGCGTTGTTCCGCCCGGACTCAGCCAGGATGGTCGCCATATTAAGCAGATTGTCGGTGTGGCCGGTGGCCGTACTGCCATAGACCAGACGTTCCAGCTTCGCCACGCACACTCCCTCAACCAGATTGCGTTCCGGTCCCGTCGGAGGGGATACTCCGGATAGCAAAATGACACCTCGCGCCGGAGGTTCCCGACGACGGACCGCCCCTAAAGCTCACTCCCTGTCCGCCACAGGCCCCGGACCAGCGGCTCGACCAGATACTGCAGCATGGTCCGGCGGCGCAGCACGATGACGACCTCCACGGGCGAGCCCGAGCGGATCGAGTCGGCGCCCCGACCCAGCTTGGCCAGTTCCTCGGGCGGCACGACGATCTCGGCGCGGAAATAGCGGTTGTTGGAGCCTTCCTCGGTGAAACTGTCGGCTGACAGTCGCTCGACGCGGCCGCGAAGCACCGGGGGGTTGGACGTCCGAAGCCCCGGAAACTTCACTTCGGTCAGCAAGCCGACGCGCAGATTGTCGATGTCGTTTGGATTGATACGGGCGACGATTACCTGCGACGCGTTGGACGGCACGATCTCCATCAGCGTCTGACCCGGCTGGATGACCCCGCCGGGCGTGAAGGTGGTCAGGCCGACCACCTGACCCGACACCGGGGCGCGGACGCGGTTGCGCTCGATCTGGGCGCGCACCTCGGTCAACCGGGGCTGAAGTTCGTTCAGCTGGACCTCGACCGCGCGCAACTGTTCGGTGACATCCTCATCCATGTCGGTGCCGACGCCTGACATCTGCAGCCGGGCCTCGCCCATGGCCTCATTGGCGCGGGCGATCTCGGCACGCAGCGAGCCGGCTTCACCGTCCAGCGCGGCCGCCTGACGCTCCAGCGCCCGCACCCGGCTGATGGGGGCATAGCCCTGCTCGGCCAGACTGCGGACATCGGCCAGTTCATCCTCGATCAGGCGCTTCTGCTCGGCATTCGCCTCCAGCTGGCGCCGGTAGCCCTCGACCTGCTGCTGCAGCTGGCTGACGCGCTGGGTCAGGACTCCGCGCTCGGTCGAGCGACCGCTGCGGCGGGCGGAGAATTGCTGGCGCTGCAGGGCCATGGCTTCATCAGCCAGCGCCTGATCTGCCGGGCTCATCGCTGCGAATTCGGGAGGGACGGGGATGCTGCCGAGTCCGTTGCGCTCGGCCCCCAGCCGGGCCCGCTGGGCCAGCAGGGCGACGACCTGCCCCGTCAGGCCGCGCTCGGTGGCGGCCAGCTCCCCACCCGCCACCTCAATCAGGACCTGGCCGGCCTCGACCGTATCGCCCTCGGCGACGTGCAGGGCGCTGACCACCCCCCCGTCACGGTGCTGGACGGCCTGGCGATTGCCGGAAACCGAGACCTGCCCGCTGGCGAAGGCCCCCGCATCCAGCGGGGCGAAGGCGGCCCAGCCGAGGAACAGGACAAAGAACAGGGCGATGATCGCGCCGCCGACCGCAAGCTCGCCCCGGGGCGAGTCATCGGGGCCATCGGGTCCCGCGGCCGCGGGACGATCGAGAGAGGCCGGCGCCGCGTCAGGCTGACCCGGGTCGGCCGAGTCCAGCTGGGTCATGCCGACTTCGCTCCCGGCGGCGGAACAACGGTGGGCCGGGCCCGGCCGGGATTCAGCCGCATCATCACCTCATCCCGGGGACCCTCGATCTGGACCGTGCCCTCGCGCAACATCATCAGGCGGTCGGCGATGCCCAGAACCCCGGCCCGGTGTGCCACCATGACGACGGAAGCGCCACGCGCCGTGGCCTCCCTGATGGCCAGGGTCAGGGCGGCCTCGCCCTCCTGATCGAGGTTGGCGTTGGGCTCGTCCAGCACGAGGATGACCGGGTCGCGGTACAGGGCGCGCGCCAGCGCCACACGCTGCGACTGACCCACCGACAGACCCGCGCCATTGTGGCCGAGGACGGTGTCGTAGCCGTTCGGCAGACGCGGGATCATCTCGTGCACGCCTGCGGCCTTGGCCGCCGCGACAGCTTCGCGGTCGATCTGTTCGGAGTCGGTGCCCAGGGCAGAGCGGAACCGCGAGATATTGTCTTTCACCGAACCTGAGAACAGGCCGGGTACCTGGGGCAGGTAGCCGATGTGCTCGGCCAGGGTGTCGCCCTCGCGGGCGTCATAGTCGGCGCCGTCCAGGCGCACCGAGCCCGAGGTGGGCGGGATCGCCCCGGCCAGCACGCGAGCCAGCGTCGTCTTGCCCGACCCGCTGGGGCCAATCACGCCGAGTACCTGACCGGGCTCGAGCGACAGGGTGATGCCGCGCAGTTGCGGCACCTCGCTGCCGGGCAGGCGGACGGTCACCTGCTCCAGTCCCAGCCGGCCCTCGGGCGCGGGCAGGGTGGTGACGACACGGTCGACGCGGGCGGTAGCAGCAAACAGTTCGATCAATGCCTTCCAGGAGGACTTGGCCTGCACGAGCGTGGGCCAGGCCCCGACCATCTGTTCGATCGGCTGAACGGCCCGCGTCAGCAGCACCGAAGCCGCGATGATCGACCCCGCCGAAATATGGCCCTGCACTGTCAGCAGCGCCGCCAGACCCAGCGAGGCGGACTGCAGCATCAGCCGCAAGAATTTGATAATGCCGGTATAGCGGCCGCCGGTGAACTGGGCCTCCACCTGCCGCGACGTGGCGGCCTGACGCTGCTGGACCTGAAGCGCGATGCCCGCCTGCCGCATGCCAAGGGCGCGCACGACTTCGGACTGGGCGGCCATGCTCTCCTGCGCGGCATAGGCCGCCTGCGAGTCCTTCATCGCCTGGTTCAGGCGCGGGCGGCTGTCGCGTTCGTTGAGCACCGCGAGGACGAACAGGATAATGGCGCCCGCCAGGGTGAGCGCGCCGAGAGCGGGATGCAGCAGGAAGCAGCAACCGATATAGATCGGGGTCCACGGTGCATCGAACAGCGACAACACACCCTGTCCCGAGACGGCCGTGCGGACATGGTCGAACTCGCGCAGCACCTGGCTGCCGGGCGACTGGACCTGCAAGTCCACGACGCGTCCCAGCAAGCGGCCGACCAGCAGACGGTCCAGCCGCAACCCTGCCCGCACCAGCAGCCGCGTCCGCAGCCAGTCCAGCAGGGCGAGGGTGGCGAGGGCGAAGACGGCAATCGCGCTGACCAGCAGCAAGGTCTGCAGCCCGCCGGTCGGGACCACCCGGTCGTAGACCTGCAGCATGTAGATGGTCGGCGTCAGGTACAGCAGGTTCACCAGCGCGCTGAACACCGCCGCCCAGACGAGATGGGGCCGGCAGGCCTTCACGGCTTCGACGAGAGGCTCGGTCCCGGGTTTTCGAGGGATCAGGTCGTTGAACACGCGCAACTCAAGGGTTCGGCCGACGTTCGACCGGGCAGGGCCTTAGTCTAGCCATCGAATGGTGACGGAGATAGGGCCCAGACGGCATTCTGCCGTCACAGCCGGGAGCCGGATGTCATGCTCGGATTTCGACCGGGGCTTTGTGGACTTGTCGCCCTGACGCTGGCGGCCGGCGCCTGCACGGCGGCCGAGACCGATGCAGCGACCCTCTCAGGAAATACAGACATGTCTGACGCCACTCCCCCCACCGGTCAGGACGCCCGGGTTCTGGGCCCCGAAACCGTCAGCGGCTTCTGGGCCCTGTACGCCTCGGACAGGCCGGAGGAGAAGGGATGTCGCATCGCGCTGCAGAAGATCGGAGAGGGCGGCATCTATGGCGTCTATCTCCAGGGATGCGAGGGGACGGCACTGGCGCGCGTCGCAGGCTGGCGCGTTCTCGACGGGACCGTGGCCCTGCTGGACGCCGGAGGCGAGCCCGTCCTGCGTTTCCGCAGCGCCGGCCCCGACCTTCTGGAGGCCAGCTCGGGCGGCGTGACCTATCGGCTCGAGCCCGCTGCCATGATGTGACGGTGCGGGGCTAGTGCAGCCCCTCGCCGTGCTGGGTCACGTCCAGACCTTCGATCTCCTGTTCGCGCGTGACCCTCAGCCCTGTGGTGAACCGGCAGATCATCAGCACGGCGAAGGTGCCGACCCCGCTCCAGGCGATCACGGCGATCAGGCCCAGCGCCTGGTTCAGGATCGAAGCGCCCTCGGCGACCGGATTGATCGCGGCGGTGGCGAAGACGCCGGTCAGTAGCGCCCCCACGATCCCGCCCATGCCGTGCACCCCGAAGGCATCCAGACTGTCGTCATACTTGAGGGCACGCTTCAGCCAGACCGCGCCGAAATAGCAGGCGGGGCCCGATATGGCACCGATCAGGAAGGCGCCCTTGGGGTCGACCAGTCCCGCAGCCGGCGTCACCCCCACCAGACCCCCGACGATCCCGGACAACAGGCCCAGCAGCGTCGGCTTTCTGTGATCGATCCATTCGACCACCATCCATCCCAGAGCCGCGGCCGCAGCGGCAACTATGGTGTTCAGCGCGGCTACGGCGGCGATGCCGTCCGCGGCCCAGGCCGAACCGGCGTTGAACCCCAGCCAGCCGACGAACAGCAGGCCCGTGCCGATCGCCGTCAGGGACAGATTGTGGGGCGCCATATTGTCCCGTCCGAACCCGTGGCGCGGGCCCAGCACCAGAGCGCAGACCAGTCCCGCCACACCGGCGTTGACGTGCACGACGGCGCCGCCGGCAAAGTCCAGCACGCCCATGCTGCCCAGATAGCCGCCTCCCCAGACCTGATGGCAGATCGGGGCGTAGACGATCAGGTGCCAAAGGCCGAAGAACAGCAGCGACGCCGAGAACTTCATCCGCTCGGCAATGGCCCCGGCGATCAGGGCGGGCGTGATGATGGCAAAGGTCAGTTGATAGGCGATCCAGAGGAACTCGGGCAGGCCGGGTGACAGGCTGTGTGCCGTGCCGATCCCGACGCCGTTCAGAAATGCGGCGTCCAGGCCTCCGACCACGCCATTGATCGCGCCTGGACCCTGTCCGAATGACAGACTGTATCCGGCAACGAACCACAGCACGGTCACGATCATCAGCGCCGCCGTCGACTGGGCTACCGTCGCCAGCAGGTTCTTGCGCCGCACCATGCCTCCATAGAACAGCGCCAGCCCCGGCAGGGTCATCAGCAGGACGAGCGCCGTAGAGGTCAGGATCCAGCCGGTTGCGGCGGAGTCGATCTGTAGAGCGGCCTGATGGGCCAGAAGCGGGGAGGGGGTCATGGCGGGATCCGGGAGGCTCGGGGGAGAAGGCGGAGAGGTCGCTTCAGCTGAACCCGACCCCCGGAACCGGAGTGGAGCCTATTGCAGCGCAATGGGCAATTTCTTTCGTGTGCGGCGCAATATCGGTCCGGACGTGCACCGGGGCTGATGCTCCCTCCATCAATGTGCACTTTACAACCTGCGGCCTTCGCGCATGCGCAAGGCGCTGCGAAACCTTACAGATTCGCAATGTTGCCGCCCTTTGCGAGGCGGTCCCCACGGTTTAGGACTTTGCCGGAAAGCCTCTGTCTGGAGGCTGAACACAGGGGTGTATCCATGAGACCGTCCACGCTTCGCCGCTATCTGATTGCCGGCGCCTGCCTTCCCGCGATTCTCGCGACCGCCGCCCAGGCCCAGTCGACCGATCTGAGGCCCGATCCCCACGCCGTGGTGCCCGCCACCGCCGCCGAGGCCGGAGCGGCGCTTCAGGATGCCGCCCTGCCGGCGCTTCCGGACGTCGACATCCCCTTCACCCGCTTCGTGCTGGACAATGGTCTGACCCTGATCGTCCATGAGGACCACAAGGCGCCGATCGTTGCGGTCAACATCTGGTACCACGTCGGCTCCAAGAACGAGCCCGAGGGCCGTTCCGGCTTTGCCCACCTGTTTGAGCACCTGATGTTCAACGGTTCCGAGAACTTCAACTCGGACTTCTTCAAGGCGACCGAGCTGCTGGGCGCGACCGACCAGAACGGCACGACCAACAACGACCGCACCAACTATTTCCAGAACGTCCCGACCAGTGGCCTCGACGCCATGCTGTGGCTGGAAAGCGACCGCATGGGTCACCTGCTCGGCGCCGTCGATCAGGCCCGCCTCGATGAGCAGCGGGGCGTCGTCCAGAACGAGAAGCGCCAGGGTGAGAACCAGCCCTATGGCCGCGCCTGGAACGCCATCACCTTCGCCACCTATCCGGACGATCACCCGTACGGCCACACCGTCATCGGCGAGATGGCCGATCTGGACGCCGCGGCGCTCGAGGATGTGCAGGACTGGTTCCGCAGCTACTACGGCCCGGCCAATGCCGTGATCGTGCTGGCCGGCGACATCACCCCGGAAGAGGCCCTGGCCAAGGTCCAGCACTATTTCGGCGACATCCCGCCCGGACCGCCCGTGACCCAGCCGGCCCGCATGATCGCCCCCATGGTGGGCGAGCAACGCGAGGTGATGTATGACCGCGTCGGCCAGCCGCGCCTCTACAAGGTCTGGAATGTGCCGCCTGCGGGCGAGGCCGACACCGACCACCTCGGCCTGCTGGCCCAGGTGCTGACCTCGGGTCGCAACTCGCGCCTCTACAAGCGTCTGGTGTTCGACGACCAGATCGCCACCAACGTCGGGGCCTTCGTCTCGGACGGCGAGATCGGCAGCCAGTTCATGATCATCGCCACGGCCAAGCCGGGCCAGGATCTGGCCGAGATCGAGGCCATCATCGACGAGGAAATGGCCCGTCTGCTGGCCGATGGCCCGACCGCCATCGAGCTGGAACGCGCCCGCACCTCGACCGGCTCGGGCTATGTCCGGGGCCTGGAGCGCATCGGAGGCTTCGGCGGCAAGTCCGACCTGCTGGCCGAGGGTGAAGTCTATCACAACGACCCCGGCGCCTGGCGCGTCAGCTACCAGCGCGTGCTGGACGCCCGTCCCGCCGATCTGGTGGCCGCAGGCCGCGAGTGGCTGATGGATGGCTCCTATACGCTGGAAGTCCTGCCCTTCCCGGAATATTCGGCCGCCGCGACCGGTGCCGACCGTTCGCAGATGCCGGCGGCGACCGAAATGCCGATGGCCGGCTTCCCGGACTTCGAGCGGGTCACCCTGTCGAATGGCCTGCAGGTCATTCTGGCGCCGCGCTCGGGCGTGCCGACGGTCAGCATGAATCTGATCGTCAATGCCGGCGCCGCCGCCGAGTCCGCCGACAAGAACGGCCTCGCTGTGCTCACCCCGGCGGTGATGACCAACGGCACCGATACGCTGGACGCCCTCGAGATCAGCGATCGCCAGCAACTGCTGGGCGCCACCCTCGGCGCCGGGTCGACGACCGACTACACCACGGTCAGCATGACGGCGATCGAGTCCCGCCTGGGACCGTCGCTGGACCTGTTCGCCGATGTGGTGATGAACCCGGCCTTCCGTGCGGAAGACTTCCAGCGCGCCCAGACCCAGCAGGTCTCGGGTATCCAGCAATCGAACCGCAATCCGGGCGCCATCGCCAACCGGGTGCTGGCCGATGCCCTCTACGGTGACACCAGCCCCTACGGCCGGTCGAACTCGGGGTCGGAGGCCACGGTTCAGGCCCTGACGCCGGCCGATGCCCAGGCCTTCCACGACACCTGGTTCCGTCCTGACAACGCCACCCTGGTGGTTGTCGGAGACACGACCATGGCCGAGCTGGTGCCCGAGCTGGAACGCGCCTTCGCCAACTGGGACGCGCCGTCCTCGGCCCTGCCCCAGCGGGCCGGTGTCGGTACGCCGCCGTCCTACAACCAGCCGCAGGTTCTGATCGTCGACCGCCCGGGTCCGCAGTCGATCATCATGGCCGGCCGCCTGGTCCCGGCGCTGGATCCGACGACCGAGCCCAACATCACCGCCATGAACACGGCGCTGGGCGGGGCCTTCACCAGCCGGATCAACATGAACCTTCGCGAGGACAAGGGTTGGTCCTATGGCGCCGGTTCGGGCATCCGCACGACGCCGGGCGAGCGCCTGTTCCTGGTCTCGACCGGGGTCCAGGCCGACCGCACGGCCGACAGCCTGGTCGAGATCGATCGCGAGCTGACGGACATCGTGGACGGTCGCCCGGTCGCCGAACAGGAGCTGGCCGCGCACAAGGCCAACCTGATCCAGGGCATGGCGGGCGATTGGGAGACCAATGGCTCGGTGGCCGGCGATCTGGTCCAGATGGTCGTCTATGGCCTGCCGGA
>CAXICH010000056.1:0-11011 GCA_964022245.1 uncultured Alphaproteobacteria bacterium | reverse complement strand
GCGCCTGATCGTGCCACCCGCCGATTAGGTTCGCTACCCACCCATAGCGGACCTTCATCGGGTCAGATAGGGTCGAGCTATGGAAGAACTCTCCCCCGCATATCTGGCTGCGCTCGCGGTACAGCTCGGCAGTTTGAGTGCGTTTCTGGGAGGGTTCTCGGCAACGTTTCTGGGCACGTTGCTGGCGTGGCGCATCGGCGGCCGAACGGCCTCCCTGTCTATCGGATTCGCCGTCAGTGCGTCGGTTGCATTTATCGTGACCGTCGTCGCCTCGACGGCCCTCGTGGCGGTCTTGCACCCCGAAGCGCCCTCGGCCGCAGCCTCCGCGGGGTCAGGCGTCGCGCGTGTCCTGCTTGTCCTCAGCTTCCTGCTGGGGCTCTATTCGCTTCTTGTCAGCCTGGCGCTCAGCGGCTGGGCGCGCTCACGGCGCACGGGGATGACCACCAGCCTCGCTGCCGGACTGGGCATCGTCCTCGTCACAATGCTCGTCATTGGCGTCGGCTGAACTCGCAGGCAGTAACTCTCCGCGACGCCGCCACGTGAAAGACGAAGGCGATTGACGTCCGCCATCGACCCGTTGCGGTCATCGCGACCGGTCGACATCCAGCGCTTCGCAACGCACCCACTCAGTCGTCGCAGAAGGACCAAAGCCGGACGTAACGAGCCGGTCGGCTATCTCCCTTCCGGGACAACCTGTGCGGGCTGTCAGCGCACCCCGACGCAGACGTCAGTCGTAGCCGTTTCCGGCGTCCTCGATGGACCGGATACGGAGGTCGCAGATGCGGGCAGAGGAATACAGCAGGACCAGCTTGTCGCCCCCGTCCGGGTCCTCCCATGTGATCAATCTCAGAATGACCTGATCGTGGACCTCCACGGGTGACCCATGCTCGGTCAGCAGACCGTCGACCAGGGCCTCGCACCGCCTGAACGGTACCTCGAACCGGATGAAGGCCAGGCCATCAGCGTCGAAATAGTACTCAGCCTCAACATCGATGCCATAGAGCCGCGCATCGCTCACCCGCTGCTTTCGCGCGTTGGACAGGGACTCCTCCCGCCGGACCGCGCGAACACCGGGAACAGCGGCGGACACCTGCTCCGGCGTCATCCCCCAGGCGGCACCTTCCCAGCCGGGATCGGAGGGCGACGAAGAACCGCCGAGCGCGAGGACAGCGGCGGCGGCGGCCAAAAGCATTTGCATGATCGGCTCCGTGAGGCTCTGCGGACAATGTTCCCGAAACCTGCCAGCCGTGCAATGTCCGCCGGCCGGCCGCGGCCGACGCCTCCCGTGACCGCTGTTGAGTTCCCGGACTCGCTGACCTAGCCTCCGGTCAATTGGAGGGGCAGATGAAAGGTCGATCCGGGATCGTCGCGCTGGGACTCGCTCTGGCCGTCAGCGGCTGTGCAAGCGAGGGCACCCCTATCGGCACGGCGCCGGACGGCACCCCGATCTATGGTCGCAGTTTCGCACCCACTCCACGCGACGGCGCCGTCACCTTGAGCTGTGTTATCGGTGAACTGGGAGGACTGGAGAACTGCCGCGTGGTCCGGGAACACCCTGAGGGCCGGGGCTATGGGGCGATGGCGATGGCCATGGTCGACAAGTCGGACGCGCAGATGACTGTTGCGGGTGTCGAGCCCGGGTCGCGTATCGAATTCACGCTGCGCATACGCGACGACTGAGTTTCCGGCCGCAACAGGCCCTCCCTCAGCTCTTCCACCTCAGCGTTTCCGGCCTGACCGGGTTCTGGAACGGCCGGCCCTCGGCGCGGCTGGTCGCCCATTCGCGCTTGAGCTGCTGGTACCATTTGGCCTGCCGGTCGGCGTCGTCGATCCACAGCATGGCCGGATCGAAATCGAGCCCCATGTTCTGCAGGTTCACCATGTCGCCGTCCTGTTTCAGGAAGGCGCGCACGCCCTGCCGCAGCAGCGGCCGGGCCAGGGCGAAGATCCAGTGGTCGGACCAGAACATCTGGGTGATGCGGGTGCGGTCGGCGGTCTCGGGCGTCAGACACGTCAGGCCCAGAACCTGTTTGTCGCCGACCTCGATATGCTCCCAGCGATAGCCGGGCAGGCGGAAGGTGATCTCGGTGGCGGGCGTCCCGCCCAGCAGCTTGTAGGCGCGGCTGTTGGACGAGGGGCGGTGGCGGACCATGGCAAAGCCCTGGTCGCGCGGCTCGAACGCCTTTTGCTTGTCATGCATGGAATGGCGCGAGCGCCACCACCACTGCTGATGCACATAGGGGCCGTGCGCCGGGTCCATCAATCCGACCACCGCATGGTCGATATGGCTGTCGAACACCATGGCCTCGACCAGACGCGGGGCGGGCCCGTCGGCGCCCGGAAAGACCGGCGGCGGGTGGTCGGGTTCGGCCGGGCGGCGCGGGTCCGAGGCGATCCAGACGAACACCAGTCCCTGGCTTTCGACGACCGGATAGGCGCGCACGCGGATGCGGTCGACCTCGAACGCCGAGTCATCCGTCAGCGACGGGATGGCGGCGCACTGGCCGTTCAGCCGGAATCGCCAGCCATGATAGGGGCATTCGATGGTCTCCCCCTCGCCCGCATGCTCGACCTGTCGGCCGGCCGACAGGGGGGCGGCCCGGTGGGGGCAGATGTCGCGCAGGGCATAGACCTGACCCGAGCGCGTCCGGCCCAGCAGCACCGGCTCGTCCTGCAGCATATGGCGCGCCTGATGCCCCGGCTTCAGCGCCGCAGCGGTCGCGACGAAATACCAGGTGTCCTTCAGGAATCCACGCCCGAACGGCAGGGGGGGCGCCTTCGTGCGGGTCTCTGTCGGGGAGGGGGTCTCAACGGCCGTCATGTCGGCTAGTGTTAGGACCAGAGCCGCCGCAACGCCAGTTGGATGTCCTGCATGAAACGCCTTTTCCTCGTCGCCGCCTTCGCCCTGATGCCGCTCGTGGCCTGTGCCCAGACCCCGGCCGCCGCGCCGGGCGACCACGGCCATATGCATGCCGATTTCGAGTCGGGCCGCTTCCACGTGCGGGTCGAGGGTGAGGGGCGCGACATCATCCTGATCCCGGGCCTGACCTCCCATCCCGACGTCTGGGAGCCGCTGGTCGCGCGCCTTGAGGGGGACTGGCGCGTCCACAGTATCCATATCCAGGGCTTCGCCGGCGCGCCGGCCATGGACAACATCGACGGCCCCGTCTCGGCCCCCGTGGCCGAGGAGATCGCCCGCTACATCCGCGAGCAAGGCCTCGAAGACGCTGTTGTCATTGGCCATTCCATGGGCGGCACCATCGCCATGATGCTCGCGGCGCGCCACCCCGACCTCGTCGACCGCCTCGTCGTCATCGACATGATCCCCTTCATGGGCAATGTTTTCGGCGGCGCCGCCGCCACCCCCGCCTCCGTCACCCCCCTCGCCGACCAGATCGGCGCCGGCATGGCCGCCTCGACCCCCGAGCAGTGGCGGGCGTCGGCCACCGCCAGCATCACCGGCATGGTCCAGACCGAGGGCCTCCGCGCCGGGCCCATTGAGCACAGTGTCAGCAGCGATCCCGGTGTCGCCGGTCGGGCCATGCGCGAGCTGATCGTGACCGATCTGCGTCCCGAGCTTGCCGCGATCACCGCGCCCACCGAGGTCATCTACGTCGCCTTCAACAATCCCGGCATGACGCCCGAGATCACCGACGGCATCTATGCCGCCTCCTTTGCCAATCTGGAGGGCGTGGTCCTGAAGCGTATCGACGACAGCGCCCACTTCATCATGCTGGACCAGCCGGACGCCCTGGCTGACGAGATTAACGACTTCCTCGACTGATCACCCCTATCGTCATGCTTTCGACGGAAATCCCCCGGAAGGTGACCTGACAAGGTTTCCGGGGTGATTTCCGTTATCGCTTTTCGGCGCTAGAAGCGTTGCGGGGCATGGAACGGCCGAGAGGGTGACTATGGCGGGCAACGCCTTTCTGGATCGATTGAAGCGCCGCCCCGGCGGCCAGGGCCAGCGCAATCTGCTGCAACGCATCCTGTATTGGGGCGTCGTGGCGGCAGTCTGGGGCCTGATCTTCCTCGTCGTGTTCTTCGCCGTGTTCGCGCGCGGCCTGCCGGACACCTCGGCCCTCTACGATATCGATCGCCAGCCTTCGGTGACCTATCTGGACCGCAACGGGGCCCTGATCGCCGTGCGTGGCAGCCAGCAGGCGCCGCCCGCCGACCTTGAGGCCCTGCCCGACTATGTGCCGGCCGCCTTCATCGCCATCGAGGACCAGCGCTTTCGCTGGCACCCGGGCTTCGATCCCGTCGGCATGGTCCGCGCCATGGTCGCCAACATGCGCGCCGGACGGGTCGTGCAGGGCGGGTCGACCATCACCCAGCAGCTGGCCAAGAACCTGTTCCTGACGCCGGACCAGACCCTGCGCCGCAAGGGGCAGGAACTGATGCTGGCGGTCTGGCTCGAGATGAAATTCTCGAAGGACGAGATTCTCGCCCTGTACCTGAACCGCGTGTATTTCGGCGCCGGGGCCTATGGCATCGAGGCGGCGTCGCAGCGCTATTTCGACAAGTCCGCCAAGGATCTGACAGTCGGTGAGGCGGCGCTGCTGGCCGGCCTGCTGAAGGCCCCGTCGCGCTATTCGCCGGTGTCCGAGAGCGAGCGGGCGGCCGCGCGCGCCACCGTCGTGCTCGACGAGATGGAAGAGAGCGGCGTCATCACGACGGAACAACGCGCCCAGGCCGTGCTGGAGCCGGTGCGGGTGTCCCGGACCCTTGCGACCCAGCATGCCCAGTATTTCGTCGACTGGCTGGACAAGGAGATCCGCGGCCTGGTCGGCGAGCCGACCGAGGACCTGATCGTCGAGACGACCCTCGACCTGACGCTGCAGACCGCAGCCGAGCGGGCCGTCAGCGGTGTGCTGCGCGAGAACGCCGCGCGCGGCGTCGAGCAGGCGGCCCTGGTGGCGCTGGACGGCGATGGCCGGGTGCGCGCCATGATCGGCGGCGCTTCCTATGCCGACAGCCAGTTCAACCGGGCGGTCGACGCGCGCCGACAGGCGGGGTCGGCCTTCAAGCCGTTCGTCTACCTGACCGCGGTCGAGGCCGGCTACACGCCGCAGACTCCGGTGATCGACGAGCCGATCCGCATCGGATCGTGGGAGCCCCGCAACTACTCCGGCCGGTTCATCGGTCGCACGACCCTGTCGAATGCGGTTGCCCAGTCGACCAATACGGTGGCGGTCTCGCTGGCCGACAGTCTGGGCCGCGACAATGTCGCCCGGACGGCGCGACGGCTGGGCATCACCAGCCGCATCGGCCTTGAGCCGGCCATGGCGCTGGGCGCCGTCGAGGTGTCGCCGGTCGAGATGGCCCAGGCCTATGACGCGTTTGCCAATGGCGGCAAGCGGGTCACGGCGTATGGCATCAGCCGCATCCGCACCCGCGAGGGCCGGGTGATCTATCAGCGCTCGGCTCGCGAGAGCCGGCCGATCCAGGCCATCGCCAACCCGCCGCTACTCTACATGAACGATATGCTGCGCGGCGTGATCACCTCGGGTACGGCGCGGTCGGTGGCCATCCCGGGCCGCGATCTGGCGGGCAAGACCGGAACGACCTCGGACTACAAGGATGCCTGGTTCGTCGGCTATACGGGTGGCTTCGTCACGGCGGTCTGGGTCGGCAAGGACGACAACACCGCCATGCGCGGGGTGACCGGCGGACAGGCGCCGGCGGCCATCTGGCGCGCCTTCATGACGGCGGCCCTGCCCCGGCTGGACGCCCCCCGCATCCCCGACGGTCCGCCCCTGCCCGAGGGCTGGCAGCCCCCCGACGCGGTCGGCGAGCTGATCGGCTCGATGGAAGACCCCTATGCCGACGAACTGGAGCGCGGCATCGAACCGACACCGGAGCGGCGTGAGCCGGAGCGGCCTGCGCCTGACCAGCCGGTCATCCGCCCGACCACGCCCCAGCCGGAACGACGCGACCCGGATGCCCAGCGCCCGGAACCGGCCCTGCCGCCCGAGAAAAAGGCCGACCCGCTGTTCTTCTAGACCACCAGGGCGTGCAGCCCGGCGCCATTCTGTCTCAGCCAGGCGCGGTGCGGCGCCGGGTCCCCGACCAACTGCGCCACAACCGCCCAGAAGCGCGGACTGTGGTCGCCGTGGACCAGATGGGCGACCTCGTGCGCGGCCAGATAGTCCAGCACGGCAGGAGGCGCGAGGATCACCCGCCACGAGTAGCGGATCGTGCCCCGGCCGGGTGTGCAGGAGCCCCAGCGCGAGCGGGGATCGTTGATGGATACCTTCGGCAGGGGCAGGCCCAGCGTCCGGCAGTGGACCTCGGTCCGGGCCATCAGCACCTCCCGGGCGCGCCGCTTGAGGAAGGTCAGGATGCGCCGGCTCCAGGCTGCACCCTCTCCCCCCGCTGCGAGCACCGGGCCCTCGGGGGTGTCGGTCAGGCGGGCCGCGGCCGCTCCGGGCAGGGCCGCCAGCGTCACGTCTTCCCCCTCGACCGACAGCCGCTGCCCCGGGGCCAGACCGACGGCCACCGGCCGGTCGGCCAGCCGCGCGCGGATCCAGTCCGTGCGGGTGCGGGCAAACGCTATGGCGTCGACCAGCCGCCGCTCACTGGGGGCGACCAGCACGGCCTCCCCGGCGCGGGCGTCGATACGGATCGACACACGCCGGGCCCGCCGGTTGACCGACAGGCGCAGCGGCGCGCCGCCCGCCTCGAGACTAAGCCGCTGCCCGTCTCGATACGCCACTGGCGGCCTCGTTCCGGGCGATGAAGTCGCGGACCCGGGGATAGATATCGCTGAGGAATCGCCGGCCGTTGAACACACCGTAGTGGCCAACCTCCGGGTTCACATACAGTTCGCGCCGGTCATCGGGGATGTTCGGGCACAGGCCATGGGCCGCCTGGGTCTGACCGACGCCGGAAATGTCGTCCTTCTCGCCCTCGACCGTCATCAGGCCGATGTCGGTGATCTTCGACAGGTCAACCTTGCGGCCCCGGTGTTCCAGTTCGTTGCGGGCCAGCAGGTGGTTCTGGAAGACGATGTCGATGGTCTGGAGGTAGAATTCCTCGGTCAGGTCCAGCACGGACAGGTACTCGTCGTAGAATTCCTCGTGCTTCTGGACCCCGTCGCCGTCGCCCGCGACCAGATTCTGGAAATACTCGTACTGGGCGTCGCGGTGGCGATCCTCGTTCATCGACATGAAGCTGTAGAGCTGGACAAAGCCCGGATAGACCCGCCGCCCGGCGCCCGGATAGGGCAGGGGCACGGTGTGGATCATGTTCGACTGGAACCAGGCAAAGGGCCGCGCCTCGGCCAGACGGTTGGTCACGGTCGGCGACAGCCGCGCATCGATGGGCGAGCCCATATAGGTCATGCTGAGCGGACGGTGCGGGTCCTTGTCCTCGGCCATCAGGGCGCAGGCGGCCAGCACCGGCGGCCCGGGCTGGCAAACGCCGACCACATGCACGCGCGGGCCGATGGCGGTCAGCATCTCGCGGATATGGTCGATATAGTCGAAGAAGTCGAAGCGGCCTTCCAGCATCGGCACCTGACGGGCGTTGACCCAGTCGGTGACATAGACGTCGTGGTCCTGGAGGAAGCCCTCGACCGTGCCGCGCAGCAGGGTCGCATAGTGGCCCGACAGGGGGGCCACGATCAGAACGGCGGGGCCATCGGCCGGTTTCCCGGCCCGTTTCAGGTCGCCCAGATCGCGGGCAAAGCGCACCAGCCGGCACCAGGGCGAGGTCCAGATGGTCTGTTCGGTTGTGCGGATCGGCATGTCGTCGCCGGTGACGACATTCAGGTTCCAGGCCGGCTTGCCATAGCGGCGGGTCAGCCCCTCGAACACCTCGGCGGCGGCCCAGGCGGTACGGCCGAGGGCGGTCTCGGCGGCCGGATTGAACGGGGAGGACCAGAAGGACCGGGCCAGCTGCGCCCCCAGTCGGAACGGTGTGGCCGAATAGTAGGAAAATTCGTGAAGGGAATAGAGCATGCGTCTCTTCGAATGGCGGCGTGCGGCCGGCCTGACTGTGCAGCGCAGCATAGTTCGCAAGGCACTGCAAAAGGATTATCGGCCGCAGAGGTTCCCGGGCGTTCAAACACCCGTGAGGGGAACGCGCATGCGAAAGCCCCTCTCGCCCGGCAGGCAGAGGAGATGGAGAGGTGGGCGGCGCATGGGCCGGGGCCCGGAACCGTGTGCTCCCGTGCTTTCGCCGTAGGGAGCGTATGTGTTTTTCGGCCCCATGCCTGGCGCCGCCCCGGTCGGTTCACGCGAGCGCCTGGGGGGACTGTCTCTTCAGCCGGGAGTCGGAGCGCCCAAAAGCTTGCGGTCCCGACCTCGCCTGTCCCGGTTCGACAGCAGGTCCCAGTCTCTCGGCCCGCGACGGGCGAGGCGTCCAGAAACGCCCCGGACCCCGGGGTTTCGCCCCGGGCAATCCCGCTCGACCGGCCCCCGCCGCTGCGTCGGTGCCTGGATCCTCAGCCCCTCTCCTGCGACGGAGACAGGGAGAGGTTCGCACGGCCCCGGGGTGAGGCGGGCAAGTCGGTGCGAGAAAGGGCGGGGGTGTTGGAAAGGTTGGGGAATTCGGGGGCGGCTGTGATGGCTGGGAGCGTGAGGTCAGCAGTCCTCCTCCCTCGGGGGTAATGATATACGTGCCAAAGCAGCCCGCCGCGATGATTCCTCAGGACAGGTCGGTGCTTTATGCGGTCGGGGCCTTGACCCCGGCGACAGCCCTGAGTTCGACAAGGCGCTCAAACGCTTCGAGGATGCCTTCTACAAGCTCCACCATCTGTTTCAGCGTCTCGATGATCGGCTCCCCGGGAAGCGAGCCGCCATCCGGAAAGTTGATCTCCGCGCGCAAAATTATTGGCTTGATGCGCAGTTTACGGGCGTCCTCCGGGTCTTGGATAAAATCGACGGCGATGCCGGTGTCTGAGTTTACGGCGATGAGCGCGGTGTGCTTGTCGGCGTTGTTCAGGTCGTGAAGGTCCCGCAGCAGATTGCCTCCGCCTCGATAGGGCTTGAACGTGCGGAGCAGCGCTACGGCGTCGTCTCCGGCCTTAGTGAATTTAAGGCTGGTGATGCGCTGGTCCAAGGTTGCCTCCGCATCGGCGATGGGAAAGTAGACATCTTTGTTGCTGCGGCCCTTTATCGCCGCGAGCTCGGAAGCCATGAGATCGAGCGCTGTGCGAACGTTGTGGACTACATCGCCGACAATGGCGCCCGGTAGCAGGCCGAGGTTATTCCACTCGATATCAAAGCTTACCTCGCCCTCCCGGGCAGGCACGGGCGTTATGCGCGGTGGATTGGCGTCGATATAGGTCACTAATACCTGCTGCAGCTCCGCGATGAAGCCGTGAGCGCGTTGGACCTTCATGCGGGAAGCCGCGAATATGGGTTCTGCCATGACCGATGACCCTAAACCTGAATCGCCAGAAGATGATGCTGAGTTTGAGCGGGTTCTACAGAACCTCGTGAACACTCCGCACAAGCCGCACGACAAGAAGGGGGGCGACCCGAAAGCCGCGCCTAAGGGTTCGCGACGGGGGCGCTGGTCGCTGCCTTCGTCACCATCTTGCTTTTCAGGGGATTCCGAGCCCGCGCTTGAGCGCCTCCACTGAGACGCCAGCGAGCAGGCCTAGCGCTAGCGCGCCGCTCGGGCGCTCGTGCCATGATCGCTTTGCGGCCGGGACGACATTGGCCACATGGATATTGTCGCGACCGTTTCCGAATGCTCGCACATTCTCAATGTGGACGCTCGCGTCCCCCTCAATGTGGAGGCCGTCTCGTCCGGCCCCAGAGAGGCTACAGTCGATAATAGTTATGGTCATTTGGGCTCTTTCGACGAGCCGCAGCGCTTGACCTGCCGACCGGGTTCGTTGAGAATCCGGATGTGACGAGAGGCTGCCGCGCAAACGGCAGTTGATATAGAAGCCGCACCGGTTCGCGCCGCTGCGGCTTTTACTAATTCGCTGATTCGCAACTTAAGGAAGGGATGCGAGTCAACCTGTCCAGCGGCCTGCCCTAACCGTCCCCACGATTGTTCTGCTTCTTGCGCATCGTCATCAGGCGCTTTCCGCCGATGCCACGCAGGGCTTCGTCGGTGCGCACAGTGTCGTTGATGCCGAGTCCCATGCGGTTCGAGTAGCGGAAATCGAACTCCGCCAGATAGCGTTTCAGATGGGCCTCCGAGACGTGGTGGAACGTCCCGACGATGCCGCGGTTGAGAAGCGAGAAGAAGCCTTCGACCGTGTTGGAATGGGTCGTGGCCTCGCCGCTGCGACATACTCGTTCTTGCCGTGGTTGACCGCGCCGATGTTCTTCGGATTGCGCTTGGACAGGCGTTTGTTCTTTTTCTTGCCGCCGATGACGGATTCGTCGGCTTCAACGGTACGGCCTTCGCCACCGAGCGGAGCCGAGTGAGATTCGGTCATGGCCTCGCGGATTCAAGGGCGCTTTGTCAAGTATATAACTACCCCATCAAGATGGGGGGAAGACAGAATGCGGCGACCGATTGAACCGGACGGGCGGCTCGCGGCACCTTATCTTTCAGAGAGCGGGAGTTTTCCTTCATGTCGCCGCGTCCATCCGACAAGGCCCGGCTGTTTGAAGCCTATCTGGTCGCCGCCGCGCGAACCGGGGATGCGGCGGCGCGGGGGCGGCTGGTCGAGGCGTGGCAGCCGCGGCTGATCGGGCATGCCTGGCGGTTGACCGGCGACAGGGAGATGGCCCGTGAGGCGGTGCAGGACGGCTGGGTGGAGATCCTGCGCGGGCTGGGGGGCCTGCGCGACGAGCTGGCCTTTCCGGCCTGGGCGCTGCGGATCGTGACGCGGCGGGCGCGGCGTCTGGGCGGGCGCAGGGGGCGGGACCGGGTGCGGCAGGCACCGCTGGACGAGGACGCACCGCTGATCCCGGCGGACGGTGACGACGGACCGGATGTTCTGGCCCGGCGGACGCTGCAGCGGGCCATCGAGGCCCTGCCGCCCGACCAGAGGGCCGCGCTGGCGCTGGTCTATCTGCACGGGCTGAGCGTGGCC
>CAXICH010000055.1:0-11214 GCA_964022245.1 uncultured Alphaproteobacteria bacterium | reverse complement strand
GCATCATGACGCTGGAGGAGGTCTATCTGCACTCGTCCAACATCGGCACCTCGCGCCTCGCGGTGCAGATGGGTCCGGTGGTGATGAAGGATTATTTCGGACGGCTGGGCCTTCTGGATCGGGCGCCCCTCGAACTGGTGGAGTCTGCGGCCCCCAAGGTCCCCGACGACTGGTCACCGTCGACGCTGGCCTCCCTGTCGTTCGGCTATGGCATCATGGTGACGCCGGTTCAGGTGATCGCGGCGGTCGGTTCGCTGAGCAATGGCGGGCGCTATGTGCCGCTCAGTCTGCGCAAGGGGGGCGCCATCGGCGTGGAGCCGAGAGCGGTCGTCGCACCGCAGACCAGTCTGAACATGCTGGACCTGATGCGCCGCAATGTGGTGCGCGGTTCGGGCGGGCGCGCCAATGCGGCTGGCCTGCGTGTGGGCGGCAAGACCGGCTCGGCCAACAAATGGACGGGCAGCCGCTATGACCCGGCGGTCGCGGTCGGCACCTTCATCGGCGTCTTCCCCAGCGACGGACCGCTGGATGCGCCGCGCTACGCCATTCTGGTGCTGGTCGATGAGCCGGGCAGCTATCCGCGCACCGGCGGCTTTGTCGCCGCCCCCGCCGTCGGACGGATCGCCGATCGCATTGCCCCCTTCGTGGGTGTCGAGCGCGCCGATGACCGTTGGCAACTGGCCGATGGCCGCCCCAATCCGACGCTCAAGGACATGGAGGCCTCGCTGTGATGCACAGCCCGCGCCTGTCCGATCTGCTGAAACGGGATGTGCCGTCTGATCCGGTGATCACCGGTGTGACCGCCGACAGCCGCAGGGTCGATGCCGGCAGTCTGTTCGTCGCCCTGCCCGGCACGGCGCAGGACGGGCGGGCCTTCATCCCGCAGGCGCTGGCGCGGGGCGCGGCCGCCGTGCTGGCCCCGACCGACACACCCGCAGGGACTGCGCCGGTACTGGTCACGGCCGGGGATGTGCGCCGCGCCTATGCGCTGGCGGCCCGCGGGTTCTACGGGGCGCAGCCGAAGACCTGCGTGGCGGTGACGGGCACCAACGGCAAGACCTCGGTCGCCACCTTCTGTCGCCAGATCTGGGCCCGCATGGGTCTGGTCTCGGCCAGCCTTGGCACGCTGGGCGCAACGGTACAGCGGGGGGCGGAGGTGAGTGCCCTGACCGGGCCCGGCCTGACCAGTCCCGATGCGGCCGAGGCCGCGCGCCTGCTGGCCGAGATGGCGGCGGGGGGCGTGACCCATCTGGCGCTGGAAGCCTCATCGCACGGGATCGATCAGCGGCGGCTGGACGGGGTCAGCCTGAGAGCGGCGGCCTTCACCAATCTGACCCAGGACCATCTGGACTATCACGGAGACATGGAGGCCTATCGCGCCGCCAAGCTGCGGTTGTTCGAGACGCTTCTGGCCCGGGGGCGGACGGCCGTCCTGAATGCCGACTCCGAAGCCTATTCACGCTTCGCCGCCGCGGGCATCATGTCGGGACTGGATATTATGGGCGTCGGCGAGCGGGGCCGTGACCTGACGTTGATGGGACGCGAGGCCCGGCCGGAAGGCCAGAAGCTGGTGCTGGAATATCGCGGCGAAACGCATGAGGTGCTTCTGCCGCTGGCCGGGGCGTTTCAGGCCTCGAATGCGCTGGTGGCGGCGGGTCTGTGTATCGCGGGCGGCGCGGCGGTCGGGGATGTGTTGGCCGCTCTGGAACACATCGAAGGTGCCCGGGGTCGGCTGGAGCGTGTCCGCGCCAGTGACGCCAGAGGCGGCGCGGAGGTCTATGTCGACTATGCCCACACGCCGGATGGGCTGGAGACGGTGCTGAAGGCGCTGCGGCCCCACGTGCAGGGGCGGCTGATCGTCGTCTTCGGCGCCGGCGGTGACCGGGACCGGGCCAAGCGGCCCCTGATGGGGCAGGTGGCGGCCGACCTGGCCGATCTCTCGATCGTCACAGACGACAATCCGCGCTCGGAAGACCCGGCGACCATCCGCGCCGAAGTGCGGAACGGCTGTCCGGACGCCGAGGAGATCGGCGATCGGCGTATGGCCATCCATTCCGCCATCGACCGCGCGCGCGCAGGAGATGTGGTGCTGATCGCCGGAAAGGGGCATGAGCAGGGGCAGATTGTCGGCGCGACGGTTCACCCGTTCGACGATGTGACTGTCGCGATTGAGGCCCTGAGCGCTTATGCCTGAGACGACCGGATCGCCGCTCTGGACCGCTGACGAAATTGCCCGTGCGACCGGCGGCATCCGCCACGGTGCGGACTTTGTCGTCGACGGCGTCGCGTTCGACAGCCGCGAGATCGAGCCGGGCAGGCTGTTCGTGGCCCTGCGCGGTGCGCGCGACGGTCATGACTTTGCAGGGACGGCCTTCGAGGCCGGTGCGGCGGGCGCGCTGGTGGAGCGCGTGGTGGACGGCGGGTCCTGCATCACGGTGGCCGATACGCTGAGGGGGCTGGAGGCGTTGGGACGGGCCGCGCGTGACCGGTCGTCGGCGCGGCGGGCGGCGGTGACGGGCAGCGTCGGCAAGACCAGCGTCACCCAGGCGATCAAGGCCGGGCTGGATCTGGCGGGCCCGGCCCATGCCTCGGTCAAGAGCTACAACAACCACATCGGCGTGCCGCTGACGCTGGCGCGCATGCCGCGTGAGACGGCGCGCGCCGTATTCGAGATCGGCATGAATGCGCCGGGCGAGATCGCGCCCCTGTCTCAGATGGTGCGCCCGCATGTGGCCTGTGTGACCACGGTCGGGCCGGTGCACATCGAGGCCTTTGCCGATGGCGAAGCCGGGGTAGCGCGCGAGAAGGCGGCCGTATTTGAGGGGCTGGAGCCGGGCGGGATCGCGGTGATCAACGGCGACAATCCGTGGACACGCCTGCTGGGCGAGGTCGCCCGCCAGCATGGGGCGGAGGTGCGGCTGTTCGGGAGTGCGGCGGATCACGACGCCCGCCTGCTGGACTTCCGGCCTGATGCGGACGGGGCCACGGTCTCGGCGACCCTTGACGGGCAGGCGCTGGAATTCCGCCTTCGCCAGTCCGGCTATCACTGGGGCCTGAACAGTCTGGCGGTGCTTACGGTGCTGCGGGCCATGGACGTGTCGCTGGACACCGCGCTGGAGGGGCTGGCCGGGTTTTCACCGCTGGCGGGGCGCGGACAGGTGCGGCAGGTGCGGCTGGCGTCGGGCGGCACCTTCACCCTGATCGACGAAAGCTATAACGCCAACCCGCTGTCGATGACGGCCGGATTCAGGAGTCTGGGCGCGCGGATCGTGCCGGAGGGCGGCCGTCGGGTGGTCTTCCTGACCGACATGCTGGAACTGGGCGATCAGGCCGGGGCCATGCATGCCGGATTGGCTGAACCGCTGGCCGGGGCAGGGGTCGATGTCGTCCATACCGCGGGTCCGATGATGCGTGCCCTGCACGAGGCGCTGCCGGGCGAACGGCGCGGCGTGTGGCACGAGACGGCGGCGCAGCTGGCGAACGAGGTCGCGGCGCTGGTCCGTGACGGAGATACGGTCATGGTCAAGGGATCGAACGGCTCGCGAGCCGGGCAGATCGCGACCGCCCTGGCTGCCTTGCATTCTGACGATGGGGCTTAAGGAGGCCGTCCGGTGTTTTACCTGCTCTATCTCTACTATGCGGATGTCGCTCAGGATTATCCGCTTCTGAATCTGGTCCAGTACCAGACGGTCCGCGTGGCGCTGGCGCTGGCCACCGCCATGATCGTGGCCGTCGCCATGGGCAGTCGCTTCATCTCATGGATGCGCAAGAAGCAGGGCAAGGGGCAGCCGATCCGCGAGGATGGCCCGGTCTCGCACCTGTCGAAGGTGGGCACGCCGACCATGGGCGGGCTGATGATCCTGGCCGGGATCGCGGCGGGCGTGTTCCTGTGGGCCGATCTGACCAACCCCTATATCTGGATCGTGTCGCTGGTGACGGCAGCCTTTGCCGTGCTGGGCTTTGTCGATGACTACGCCAAGGTGTCGAAACAGACCTCGGCCGGGCTGACCTCGAGACAGAAGCTGATTGCCCAGACCGTCGTCGCGGTGATCGCGGGCGTGGCGACCGTGCTGTGGATGACGCCCTCGACCTCGGCGGGGCTCGAGACCTCGGTGGCCTTTCCGTTCTTCAAGGATGTGCTGCTGAACATCGGCTGGTTCTATGTGGCGTTTGCGGCCTTCACCATCGTCGGGTTTTCCAATGCCGTGAACCTGACCGACGGGCTGGACGGACTGGCGATCGTGCCGGTGATGATGGCCTCGGCCGCGTTCGGCATGATCGCCTATCTGGCCGGCAATTTCGTCTTTGCCGAGTACCTGCAGATCCACCACGTGCCGGGCGCGGGCGAGCTGGCGGTGTTCCTGGCGGCGATCATCGGCGGGGGCACCGGCTTCCTCTGGTACAATGCGCCGCCGGCCAAGATCTTCATGGGCGACACGGGCTCGCTGGCGCTGGGCGGGGCGCTGGGGGCCGTGGCCGTGACTACCAAGCACGAACTGGTGCTGGGCATCGTCGGCGGACTGTTCGTGCTGGAAGCGCTCTCGGTCATGATCCAGGTCGGCTACTTCAAGGCGACCAAGAAGCGCGTCTTCCTGATGGCACCGATCCACCACCATTTCGAAAAGATGGGCTGGCCGGAATCGACCGTGGTGATCCGCTTCTGGATCGTCTCGGCCATGCTGGCGCTGGCGGGTCTGGCGACCCTGAAGCTGAGATAGGCGATGATCCCGGTTCCCGGCTTTGAGGGCAGGCGGGTCGCAGTCTTCGGCCTTGGACGGTCGGGACTGACGGCGGCGCGCGCCCTGAAAGCCGGGGGTGCCGAGCCGGTGCTGTGGGATGACGGTATCTCCAGCCGCATGCAGGCCGAGGCGGAGGGCTTTACGGTCGAGGATCTGACCGCCGCCGACTGGTCGGGGTTCGTGGCGCTGGTGCTGGCGCCCGGCGTGCCGCTGACCCACCCGGTGCCGCACTGGACGGTCGAGAAGGCGAAGGAGGCCGGCGTCGAGATCGTCGGCGATCTGGAGCTGTTCGCGCGGGCGCTGGACGCCATGCCCGCGGACGAGCGGCCGCGGGTGGTGGCCATCACCGGCACCAATGGCAAGTCCACGACCACGGCCCTGACCGCCTGGGTGCTGAAAGAGGCGGGCCTGACCGTCCACATGGGCGGTAACATCGGCATCGGCGTGCTGGCCCTGCCGAAGCCGACGCCCGGTGCGGTCTATGTGATCGAGTGTTCGAGCTATCAACTGGACCTGACCACGCGGTTTGCGCCCGATGTGGCGATCCTGACCAACATCAGCCCCGACCATCTGGACCGACATGGCGGCATGGAGGGGTATGTGGCGGCCAAGGCGCGGATTTTTGCGCATGCGCGCGAGGGCAGCGCGGCCCTGATCGGCGTCGATGATCGCTGGGGCAGGACGCTGGCCGCAGGACTGGACGCTCCGGTCACGGTTGGCCCCGACGGCGCCTACCTGCCGCGCAGCAAGGGGCTTGATACATCGGACGGGCCGGTGGACCTGTCCGGCGCGGCCTCGCTGGCCGGCCGTCACAATGCCCAGAACGCGGCCTTTGCCCACGCCGCCGCGCGGGCGCTGGAGGTGGCTCACGAAGCGGCCGTCGAAGGCCTGCTCTCCTTTCCGGGGCTCGCGCACCGGATGGAACCCATCGGCCAAATCGACCAGGTGCGGTTCGTCAATGACTCCAAGGCGACCAATGCCGATGCGGCGCGGCAGGCGCTGGCGGCCTATGAGCGGGTGTTCTGGATCGCGGGCGGGCGGGCCAAGGCAGGCGGGATCGATGACCTGGCCGAGCTTTTCCCCCGTGTGGTTGAGGCCTTCCTGATCGGCGAGGCGGCGGGGCCGTTCGCGGCGGCGCTGGGAGAGGTGCCGCACCGGATCAGCGGCGACATGGCGAGCGCCGTCCAGCAGGCGTTCGAAGCGGCCTCAAGGACCGGGCGCGACGAGGTGGTGCTGCTCAGCCCCGCTGCGGCCAGCTTTGACCAGTTTCCCGATTTCGAGGCGCGGGGCGAGGCGTTTCGCGCCGCTGCCCTGGCCCTCGGTGCCAAGCCTGGGGGAGCGGCATGACCCAGACCTATGTGCCGCCCTTTTCCCGGAGCGATCAGAGCCTGCTGGCCAGGTGGTTCTGGACGGTCGACCGCGGGCTGGTGATCGCCGCCCTGTCGTTGATGGCCATCGGCGTGGCCCTGTCGTTTGCCTCCAGCCCGGCGGCCATTCTGGCCGACGAGGGCCTGTCCAACCCGTTCCACTATTCGATCCGCATGATCGTGTTTTCCATGGCGGGGCTGGGGGTCATGCTGGGGGCCTCGCTGCTGTCGCCAAGGGGCGTCCGTCGGGTGGCGGCCCTTGCGCTGGTCGGGGCGCTGCTGGTGATGGCCGTCCTGCCGTTCCTCGGCAATGAGGCCAAGGGGGCGACGCGGTGGATCCTGATCGGGCCGTTCAGCCTGCAACCGTCCGAGTTCGCCAAGCCGGCCCTGATCGTGCTGGCCGCGTGGATGTTCGCCGAAGGGCAGAAGGGGCAGGGCGTGCCGGGCGTGTCCATCGCGTTCGGCTTCTATGCCGTGACCGTCGGCCTGTTACTGATCCAGCCGGACATTGGCCAGACGCTGTTGATCACGACCACCTTCATGGCGGTCTTCTTCATGGCGGGCGTCCCGCTGAAATGGATGGCGGTGCTGGGCGGGCTGGTGCTGTCCGGCATCTTCTCCCTGTACTTCCTGTTCGATCACGTGCGCGAGCGGGTGGCCAAATTCCTGGCGCCGGGTCAGGAAGACACCCACCAGATCGACCGGGCCTCCGAGGCCATCCGCGCCGGCGGCCTGTTCGGTCGCGGGGTGGGTGAGGGCGTGATGAAGCGCCATGTGCCCGACCTGCACACGGACTTCATCTATTCGGTCGGAGCGGAGGAGTTCGGCCTGATCCTGTCGCTGGTCATCATCAGCCTTTATGCCTTCATCGTGCTGAGAGGCCTGTCGCGGGCGATGCGTCTGAACGACCCGTTCGAGCAAACGGCGGCGGCGGGGCTGTTCATGCTGATCGGCCTGCAGGCGGCGATCAATATGGCGGTCAACCTGAACCTGATCCCGACCAAGGGGATGACCCTGCCCTTCATCAGCTATGGCGGGTCGTCGATGGTGGCCATGGGGCTGACCATGGGGCTGGCCCTGGCCTTGACCCGACGGCGAGCGGGCGCCTACGAGCCCGGGACCGGTCGTCGCCCGGCGCCCAAGCTGGGCCGCATTCTTCCATAGGGACATCCATGACCAAGGTCTGTGTCGTTGCTGCCGGGGGAACCGGCGGGCATCTGTTTCCGGCCCAGGCGCTGGCCGCGGAGATGGCGCGGCGCGGCTGGCGGATCGTGCTGGCGACCGACCGGCGCGGCCAGGCCTTTGCCGAGCATTTTCCGGCCGATGAGCGACTGGCGCTGGACTCGGCGACGGGTAGCGGGCCGGTCGGGCTGTTGAAGGCCGGGGCCAAGATCGCCATCGGCGTGGCCCAGGCGCGCAAGGCGTTTCGACGGCTGGAGGCCTCGGTGGTGGTGGGATTTGGCGGTTATCCCTCGGCGCCGTCGCTGCTGGCGGCGATGAGCATGGGCCTGCCGACCTTGATCCATGAGCAGAACGCCGTGCTCGGCCGGACAAACCGGCTGCTGGCCGCGCGGGTGGGCACGGTGGCCTCGGCCTTTCCCACGCTCGGGCGTCTGCCCGACGGGCTGAAGGACCGGCTGGAGGTGGTCGGCAATCCGGTCAGGCCGCCGATCGCCGCGCTGGCGGGCAAGCCCTATCGTGCACCGGGTGAGGGTGGCGATATCCACCTGCTGGTCACGGGCGGCAGCCAGGGCGCGCGCATCCTGTCGGACGCCGTCCCGCGCGCGATTGCGGCCCTGCCCGAAGCCCTGCGGAACCGACTGAAGGTCGTGCAGCAGGCGCGGCCGGAGTTCCTTGAGGCCGCCGCCGCCCTCTATGCCGGGGCGGGAATCCGGGCCGAGGTGGCGCCCTTCTTCTCCGACATGGCCGCGCGACTGTCCGACGCGCATCTGGCCATCGGGCGGGCGGGGGCCTCGACCTGCACCGAGCTGGCCGTCGTCGGCCTGCCGTCGGTTCTGGTGCCGCTGAAGATCGCCACCGATGACCACCAGCGGCACAATGCGCGCGGTCTGGTCGAAGCGGGCGGGGCCGTTCTGATCCTTGAGGATGACCTCACGGTCGAACGACTGACCGCCATCCTCTCGGACATTCTGGGCGAGCCGGGTCGTCTGGCGGCGATGGCCCAAGGCGCGCGGGCTGCGGCCTTGCCGGATGCGGCGGCGCGGCTGGCCGGTCTGGTCGAGGCCGCCGCCAGCTGACGGCGATCAGGCGTCGGGGATGGGCAGTTGTCCGCCCGCGACGCACAGTTGCTCGACCTCGAACCATTCCTCCAGCATGGACTCCCGGGCTTCGGGCGTGCCCTGCTGGCCGAGGATACCGCTGAGCCGGTCCGAAATCGAAGCCGCGCGCTCGATGACGTCTTCCCGCGTCAGCCCGACCCGGGCGCCAAGCGTCTCTGCGCGGTCGAGGAAGACGACCGTCATGTCTTCATAGATCTGGACACCGTCCAGCGCTGCGATCTCCGGCTGACGCGAATGGGCAAAGAAGATGCCGGCGCAGCTGATGCTGTCCTCAAGATTGAGGGGCTCGACGGTCGGATCCTGAAGGGACAGGCCACCAAGGGCCAATGAGAGAGCTGCGAGTGAGGATAGGATCATGATCGGTCCAGACTTTGGGGTCAGAAGGTTTAGCGTAAATCAGGCGCGGCCGAAGACCGCAACCGGCGGGGTTAGGTGGGTTTCAGGTCGACGATCCATCTGCGAGGGCGGCCTCGAGACAGGCGCCGAGACCGGGACCCCAGCTGATCAGGACCTCGGTTCTTTGATCGACGGTGGACTCCGAGGGCATGGCTGCCCGGATAAGTCTGGCCTCGGTCACCACGGCCTGGGTCAACTGGTCCTGGGTCAGGCCCCGTCCCTGTGGCAGTGCCCTGGCGCGTTCCAGCATGACGAAGGTGACGGCCTCAAGATTGCCGACCATTTCGGCGTCCGTCACGTCTTCTGAAAAGAGGTAGAAAATGGCTGCGCAGCTGATGTGCTGGCTATAGCTCAGCGGAGCGCTCTGGACCGAGGCGCTACCGGCCGCCAGGGTGGCAAGGCCGGCGATGCCGCCGACGAGCGCAGATTTGGGGGTCAGCATGATGTGCTCCTGTCGCGTGACATCCGGTACCGCGAAACGCGGTCCGTTCCCCCCTGACTGTTCCTGACCATGACGGTCCGGCAGGGCCGTGCAGAAGGCCAGGACGTCACAGCGCCGCTGGCTGTACGGTTCCCCGCCCCCGGCCCTCAGTCAAGGGCCTGACGCCCGGCTCTGACGGCGGACTCCACAGCCCTGAAGGTCGGTGCATTTCCGGAGCCGGAACAGGCGATGGCAAGCAGTTCGGCGGCATCCCCGCCGGGGGCAGCCGGGTAGGGAGGCTCACTGTCCGGCACTGCCGGCCCCTCGACTCCACCCTCGGACACAGAGGCGAAGTCCAGCCGGTCAGCGGTCTGAGCCGCACAGTCGAAAGCCCACCACGACCAGCCGCCCCAGAAGGCGCGTCCGTCCACCTCAAAGCCGGACTCGACCACCTGCAGGGACCGCAGGCGGGCCTGATCGCCCGAGCGGGAGCGGGTCGAGAGGTCTCCGAAGACGGCAAATCGTCCGACCCCCGTCAGAACCAGATGCGGCCCCGCGGGCGCAGGCATCACGCTCTGGCAGCCGGAAAGCCCCATCCCGGCGACGAGGGCAGACACGATGAATTTCATTAACCGCATCCGATCACCCTGCTTTTAGAGGCCCGCTGTATCGTCACGCCATGTTTGACCAGCAGATGGCCCTCTCCAATGTGGTTGCCGCGCCGGACCGGCGGGTCCGGTCGCGTGTACCGCACCGGCTGACCCGCCGCGAGGGTGAGCGTATTCGCCTGCTGGGCCAGGTCATGGACAAGGTGCGACCCGAAGAGGTCATGCTTCAGCTGGAGAGCTGGGTCGAGGCCGGGGTGAAGGCGGTCATCGCCAACCACAACCTGCACAGCCTGCATCTGATCCGGTCGCTGCCCCGCCTGGCCGAATTCTATGCCCGGGCGGACCTTGTCCAGATCGACTCCACGCCGCTGATCGCCTTCGGGCGTCTGGTGGGACGGGGCACGCGGCGCAAGCATCGATCGACCTATCTGGACTGGCGCGAGCATTTCTGGAGCCTGGCGGACCGCAAGGGCTGGCGGGTCATGTTCATCGGCGGGGCCGAGGGCGTGGCGGATAAGGCGGCGGAACGGCTAAAGGCGCGCCACGGTCGTGTCGATCTGTCGGTTCGGTCGGGCTATTTCGATGCGACGCCGGGCTCAGAGGACAACCGCCGGCTGGTGGCCGAAGTTGCCGACTTCGCGCCGCAGGTGCTGCTGGTCGGCATGGGTATGCCGCGTCAGGAAATCTGGATCGTCGACCATCTGGACGCCCTGCCGGACTGCGTCGTGCTGAACGTCGGCGCCGCCTTTGACTATGAGGCCGGGGTCCAGAAGGCCGCGCCCCGCTGGATGGGCAAGGCGGGTCTGGAATGGCTGTACCGGCTGGCGGTCGACCCCAAACGCCTGTTCCACCGCTACTGTGTGGAGCCCTGGCACCTGATCGGCCCGATCACGGATGACCTGAGGTCGGCGCTGAGGCGCTAGGCCACCAGTTTCTCGGCCTGTTTGAGGTCGACGCTGACCAGTTGCGAGACGCCGCGCTCGGGCATGGTGACGCCGTACAGACGGTCCATGCGGCTCATGGTCACCGGGTTGTGGGTGATGACGATGAAGCGGGTGTCGGTGCGGGTGCGCATCTCGTTGAGCATGCGGCAGAAGCGGTCGACGTTGGCGTCGTCCAGCGGGGCGTCCACCTCGTCCAGCACACAGACGGGGGCCGGATTGGCGAGGAAGACGGCGAAGATCAGCGCCGCGGCCGTCAGGGCCTGCTCGCCGCCGGACATCAGGCTCATGACGGCCAGTCGCTTGCCGGGTGGACAGGCGTAGATTTCGAGGCCGGCCTCCAGCGGATCGTCGCTCTCGACCAGCTTCAGTTCGGCCTGACCGCCATCGAACAGGGCCTCGAACAGGGCCTTGAAATTGTCATTGATGATGTCGAAGGCGG
>CAXICH010000054.1:0-11292 GCA_964022245.1 uncultured Alphaproteobacteria bacterium | reverse complement strand
GGCCTGTTTGGCTTCCAGCTGGGCCGCCGTCAGATGCGTGCCCCGCCGGCTGCCGCGCCAGGCCGTCCAGACCTCGCCGGTCGCGATGGTCCAGGTTTCGGCGGCGGCGTCCCGGATCAGCTCCGTCGCCCGGGTCGCCGTATCCCCGGCCCGGGCCCGGGCCGTCGCTTCCTGAAGCTCGGTGTCGACCGCCTCCGATCCGTCGAAGTCGCGGTCGAGGCTGCGCATCGCGTCGCGGGCCCGGTCCGCGTTGCGCTCGATCCGTCCGGCCGCCGAATGGAAGGCGCCGATCAGGGCTTCTCCCAGGATCGTCTGGAAGTCCTCCAGGGCTGTGTCGGAGATCATATCCACAAGCTCGGTCATGAGCGCGCGCCCCAGCTGGATCAGGGCCTCCTCCGTGGGATGCGGTCGCTGGTCGCCGAGCGAGGCGGTCAGGTCGTCGAAGGCGGAGTCTGATTTGGCGAAGAAGGGTGAGGGAAAGGCTTGCATCGGGAACATCCTGTAAGAGATGTCGAAGCGCCCCATGCGCAACGACCCCAGTTTTGGCCACATCGGGGTCCCCGGCAGTCACCGGAGCGGATAGCCGCTTGGCTGTCCGTGGAGGGGAACGGCGCAGCCGTTGACTTCCGGGGTGATGTGACAAAATCGGAGGGCGTTGTGTGGGGGCAAGTCCTCGCCCGCCTTCGGGCGAGGACACAACTCGGCGCCGTCGCGCCGATACGGACGACAGGACATCGATCTTCGCCGGCCTCGTCGGCGGCGAGCCGCCGGCGCCGCACCCGGGGCGTCCATCGATGCCGACACCGGCAGGACCTCAAGCCCCTCGACCGCCGGTCCTGGAACCTTCGACCCAAGCCGAAGACAAAAAGGCGACCTCATCGAGGCCGCCGTCGAAACAGTCACTGATTTCTTCACCGCGAAACCGGCCGGAGACCCGCGCCTCAATGCAGCCCCGCGAGCGCCTCCAGGCTCTCAGGCGTCTGCCGCACAGGGCGATAGGCGACAGCCGCGTGCGGCCCGCAGAAGGCGCCGCGCGCGACCGGGCGCCCACACAGGCTGAAGCCCTCAGCCCCGGGGTCGCCATAAGGCCAGCGGCATTCGCAGCGCCGCACGGACAGCAGGGTCGTCCGCCCCTGGTCGGGGACGGGTTCCGGCCCCGCAATGGCCTCACCCACGGTCGTGGGCGGCGGGCGGCGGTCCCTGGGCGGCGACAGGACGACGACAGACGGACCCCGGGGTCGCGGGCGACCCGCGGACAGGCCCATCCTGTGAACCTTGCCGAGGACCGCGCTGCGGGTGAGACCCTCACCAAGATCACGCGCGATCTGCGCGGCGCTGCGGCCTTCAAGCCAGAGGGTCCTCAGGCGCTCAATACGGTCTTCGGTCCAGGCGGAGGCGGTCATGGCGGAACTCCGGTGCCAGCGAGCCCCAACGGCTCGCCCGCGCCCGCCCTCGCCTTCCCCTCCCGCCCCCACACAGGAAAACGGCCCGGCGCTCGCGCGCCGGGCCGTTCCGTCTCTCTCGCCGTCGGATCAGAACGGAATGTCGTCGTTCAGATCATAGCCGCTCGCCGGCTCCTGCACCTGTCTGTCGGCAGGACTGTCATCCGTAGAAGGCCGGGCACGCCGGTTCTTCAGCCGGATATCGCCGACGATCAGGCGCAGGTCGTAGTGTTCGACCCCGTCCTTGCCGGTCCAGGTGTCGTTCTCGACATGGCCCTGGATGACGACGCGGCTGCCCTTGCGGGCGAAGGCCTCGATGTATTTCTCGGTCGTCGCCTCGTTGAAGCAGATGCAGTTGAAGCCGGTGGTGCGCTCGCCGGGCGTGCCGTCGGCCTTGCGGAAGCGGGTGGTTTCCAGCACGCGAAAGCTCGCGCGCTTCTTGCCCGAGCCCTGGGCCGACAGGATGGACGGGTCGGCGGCCAGATAGCCTTCGAGAGTGAGGGTTTGCATGATCAGTCTCCTTGAAAATAAAGGTTGGGGAAAATGAAGGGTCGCGAGGTCAGGCGGCGACGCGGCCGTCTTCGGACGCCCCGAGCCCCGCGGCGTCGCGGTCCTCGGCCCAGTCCAGGACGGTCAGCCGGTTCACCACCAGTTCCTTGGCGGTGCGTTCGGTCCCGTCCTTGGCCGCATAGGCCGTGTCGATGAAGGCGCCGACGACGACGGCTTCGCAGCCCTGGGCCAGACCGCGGGCGATGACCTTCTCGTTCAGGCCCTTCGACCAGCTGACGCAATTGACCCCGACGAGCCGGTCCTTGCCGGCGGCGTCGACGCCGCGCTTTTCGAGCAGCCGGAACACCGCCTTGGCGAAGTCCGGGCTGATCTGGGGGTCGGCCGCCAGTCGGCCGGTGAACACCATGGTCTGCATGTCAGTCTCCTGTTGATCCGAAGCGCCGGCGAGCCGATCTCCCCGATCCCGCTTCACCCTCATCCTCCCTTCCTCCCGTCCCCTCCTGACCGGACGAGGCCTTCGCCTCGTCCGGCCGATCTCAGGCCGCCGCGCCGTCGAGGACCGACTGCACCGGGTGACGACGCAACACAGCTTCCAGGACGCGGGGCCGGTCGACGGGGATGAAGACCCTGGGCGTGAAGGCGATGATCTCCACGAAGCACCCGAGCGCGACCAGGGCGTCGCGATCGGTCCGGCCGCCGACCACCTCGATCCGCCAGCGATCCATCACCCGCGCCCGTTTCAGCCACAGGCCGCCCTCCAGACAGAGCTGGACGCTGCGGTCGAGGAGGCTGGCGGCGGTCCTGGCGCCGTCGGCCCAGGCGTCGCCGATGTCGCCCAGGCCCAGGCTCGCCTTGAGCGCCCGGGCCTGGGTCTCGTCCAGGGCCCGCCCCAGCCAGCGTCGGCCGTCGGGCGCCCGGACCCGGCGCACCGAACATCCGCGCGCCGGCAACCGGCCCCAGATCGGCAGCAGCAGGCCGGTCGCCAGCGTGAGCTCTCGCCTCAGCCAGGGATCGGTTCCCGCGACCTCCTCATCCCAGACCCGGCGCCAGTCGCCGATCGCCGCCGGCTTCCAGGCGGATTCCCCGAACGTCTTCTCCGACAGGGTCTGGCGTCCATCCGGCCGGATCAGACGGACGGCCGCGACGAGCCGGTCCTCGTCCGTGGCGGTGGTCAGGCCCAGCTCGGCGATCGCCGCCCGGCCGGACTTTGCGTTCACGACCAATTGGTGTGCGACGTCGGCGACCCGGGCCAGCGCGTCGTCCGGATTGAGGATGTCCCGACGGACCCTCAGCGAGAAGGTCACCAGGGCGGTTTCGGCGCCCGTTGAGACATCGGTCCGGATGGTTTCCTGGCCCAGAACCTCCAGTTCCCCGGCCTCGATATCCTCAAGACCCCGGTCCAGTTCACCCGACGCGGCCGCGCGCTCGAGGATGCCCGAGAGAATGCGATCGAAGTCCTCGAACAGGGCGTTCTGGTCGGCGATCCGCAACGCCAGCAGCCGGTTCAGGAAGGTGTGGATCGGCGGCAGATCGTCGGAGGGTTTGAGACCGCCATCGGCGTCGAGCAGTTTGAGACCTGTCTTGTTCATGAAGGTCTCGAGCGTCATCGAGGCGAGTTCACCGAAGGCCAGTGCACCGTAGAAGACCAGAAGGGCCCTGCGCGCCCAGGGGCTCTCCAGATTGTCCTCGGCCCGGAACAGACCCGCGCCGGCCGTCCGGCGCTCACCGCGCGTCAGGGCGCCGAGCGTGTCCAGCCGGCGCGCTATGGTCGAGGTGAAGCGCTTCTCGCCCTGGATGTCGGTCGTGACCGGCCGGAACAGCGGGGCCGAGGCCTGGTGGGTCCGGTGGCTGCGGCCCAGGCCCTGGATGGCGGCGTCCGCGCGCCAGCCCGGCTCGACCAGATAATGGACCCGGCGCTGCCGGTTCGCCGCCGACAGGTCCGCGTGATAGCTGCGTCCGGTGCCTCCGGCGTCGGAGAAGATCAGCACCCGTTTGCGACCGCTCATGAAGGCGTCGGTCTCGGCGCGGGCCGCCGCGGCGCCGCGCCGTTCGACGATGCGTCGTCCGTCACGCACCACCACCCGCCGGGACCGGCCCGTAATCTCGGCGACGTCGTCCGTGCCGAAGGCTTCCAGCAGGGCGTCGAGCACACCCGGTACGGCGGGCAGGCAAGCCATCCGTTCGATCAGGGCCTGGCGACGCACCAGGGCCTCCTGACTGACGGCCGGTCGACCGTCGTCGATGACCGGGACCATGGTCACATTGCCGTCCCCGTCCTCGATCGACTCCATCAGATGGACGGGGAAGGCCTCACGAAGATAGTCGAGGACGTATTCGCGCGGGGTCAGGTCGATGGAGAGGTTGTTCCACTCCTCCGGCGGGATGGAGGAGAGTCTTCTCTCCATGACCGCCTCATTGGTCGAGACGATCTGGACCACGGCCGAGCGATCCTGGACCAGATCCTCCCGGATCGATCCGATCAGGCTCGGCGTCTTCAGGCCGGCGAGCAGATGACCGAAGAAGCGCAGTTTTGCGCTCTCAAAGGCCGAATATACGGCGGACGCCGCCTGGCCACTCTTCGGCTTGCCGTCCTCGTCGTTCAGGCCCGTGGCCTTCAGGGCCTCGGCGAGATTGGCGTGGATCAGCTGGAAGGCGTCGGCCCAGGCGTCCCAGATGGCGATGTCGTCCGAGGTCAGGGGATGGACGAGCGGCTCATATTCGACCCCCTCGAACGACAGACTGCGCGCCACATAGAGCCCAAGCGCCTTGAGCTCGCGCGCCACCAGCTCCATCGCCGCCACGCCGCCCCGATCCATGGCCTCCAGAAAATCCGCCCGCGTCATGAAGGGCGCCTCCGGTCCGCCCCACAGGCCGAGACGCGCGGCATAGGCCAGGTTCTCGGCCGTGGTGGCACCGGTCGCCGAGACATAGAGGACCCGCGCGTCGGGCAACCGGTTCTGCAGCGCCAGGCCGGCCATGCCCTGAAGCGACGCCTTCTTCGCACCCCGCGCGCCCTTGCCGCCGCCGGCCGCATTGGCCATCGCATGGGCCTCGTCGAAGGCGATGACGCCGTCGAAATCCGCGCCGAGCCAGGCGATGATCTGGTCGAGGCGGGATTGACGGTCACCCCGCGCCGGCTGGCGCAGCGTCGCATAGGTCGTGAACAGGACACCCCGGTCGAGCCGGATGGCGTCCCCCTGTTTCCAGCTCGACAGCGGCACGATGTCGTAGGCGCCCCCGCCGATCGCGGCCCAGTCGCGCCGCGCGTCCTCGAGCAAGGCGTCGTTTCGGGACAGCCACAGCGCCCGGACCCGTCCCTGGCTCATGTTGTCGGCGATGACGGCGGCGATCTGGCGGCCCTTGCCGCACCCCGTGCCGTCGCCGAGGAAGAAGCCGCGTCGCAACTGGACGGCCTCCTCCTGCTCCTCGGAGACCAGCACCATCTGGTGCGGCGCCTGATCCGTCCGCCACCATCCGGGCAGGTGCGCGGCGTGCGCCTCCCCGGCATGGATCACCATCTCGGTCTGGGCGTCCGAGATTCGCCCCTCATCGCGAATGGCCGGCGGCAGGACTGGGCGATAGGTCGGCGCGGGCGGGGCCACCGACGCCATGGGGCCGGACTCCACCAGGGGCGACGGATGCGGACGCGGCGCGGGCAGGACGACGCGCCCCAGGGCATGGGCCTGGTAGAGCCCGCCATCGCGCCCCTCCCCGGTCCAGGCCTGCACTTCATAGGCCAGGGGCGCCGCACCCGCGAGGAAGGCCAGGCGGCCCGAAGGCAGGGCCAGTCCTCGCGCGCGCGGTCCCAACAGGGCGTCGGTCGTCACGGGCAGGCGCGTCCGCGGCCTGGCGCCGACCCGTGGCGCAAGCGCCCCAACCTTCCGCGCCGCGTCCTGCAGATCGTCGGAGGTCTGGACAGGCGCGGCCTCCGCGGCGCCTTCGGCCCGATCGATCACCAGCAGACCCGTCTCCACGGCGGTCCCGTGTTTGGCGAAGGCATGGGGTGGAAAGGCGATCCGCCCCACGACACGTCGCGCCTCACCGAAGCGTCGAAGCAGGCTTGCGTCCGTCAAGGCGGTCAGCGGGACGATCGCGGCCAACCGGCCACGGTCGGCCAGGGCCATGAAGGCCGCTGACAGATGGTCGCCGAGATCCGAGAACGGCGGATTGCACAGCACCACGTCGAACCCGCCCGCGTCCGCGCACAGGTCATGGATATGGCGTCCGTCATGACGGGTCCGATCGGCGTCGGGGAACAGACCGTCGAGCAGAGCGGCGCGCCCCGGCGCGACTTCATTCAGGCTCAGCGTTCCGCCGCAGGCCCCGCCGACCGCGGCCAGCAGACCCGTGCCGGCCGATGGCTCCAGGACGCGGTCTCCGGGGCGCACCCGGGCGGCCAGGACCGCAAGCGCGGCCAGGTGGGGCGGGGTGGAGAACTGGTCCAGCGCGACCTGCACCTCACTGCGCCGGGTCTGGGTCAGGCCCAGGGCCGAGACAGCCGCCAGCAGGGCGGCGATCTCCGTCGGCGCATCTTCCAGACGACTGACCTGTGGCGCCAGACGCCGGATCTGCAGGACCGTCGCCGCCTCGATCGCGTCATAGGCGTCGCGCCAGGCCCAGGCTCCCTCGGCGTCGGACGCGCCGAATGCGGTGGTCATGACGGCGGCCACAAGCCGACGGTCGAGCGGTCGGGATCGCGCCAGATGGGCCGCCAGCGCCCGGGCGGCGGCAAGGATGTTGGCGGACGTATCTCCGCCGGGGTCGGCGAACAGCGACAGGGTCGAGGACATGGGATCAGCTCCAGTGGCCTGAAGCGGAGGGCGCCTCCCTCTCGGTCCTGCAGGCTCGTCCTCGCCCGCCCTTCCCTCGCCTTTCCCCGGACCAGCATCCGGACACGACAACGCCGCCCCGGCGCGAACCGGGGCGGCGTGCTCGAGGCGGATCGTCGTCAGGCGGCGGCGGGCCCCAGGGCGGCCTCGCCCGCCGGGGTGACGGTGAATGCCCCGATCCCGTCGTCGTCGTGGGTGGACACGTCAGCACCAACGTCCTCTTCGGTCGTCACCGGTTCCTCGTCCGGCAGCGGACCCGCCCAGGAGAGGCCGGCCGGTGCCCAGCTCCGGGACGCCGCCTGTTCGGCGACCCAGTCGACCAGTTCAGTCTTCTTCAAGGATCGCGCCCGCTCGTCTTCCGCGCCCATGCTCTCCAGCATTCCCAGCAGCAGTCCCTTGGAATGGGCCTGCAGGAAGGGCGCGTCCGGCGTCCAGTGGAGCGTGATGTCCGCCCCGCACAGGGCGGCCAGCTCGGCCGCCTCCGTTCGGGCGCTGCGCCGGATCAGGGTGGTGCGGGTTTCGCGGACATCGAGACTGATCGCGGTCAGTTCAGCCAGCAGCCCCATCTTCTCCCCGTGCGGCAGGGCATGGACCCAGGCGATGACCGTCTCACCCGACGCCTGCCAGGCCGCCCGACGGTCGTCGAGCCGCTGGCGCACCTCGCCGTCCAGGGTCTCGATCACCCGTCCGTCCACCGGATGGAACCCGGTGGCGAGAATGGCCAGGGCTGACTCCGACCGCGCCACATGGGTGCGCAGAACCAGGACGGTGAACAGGCGCGCGATCAGCGCCGTCAGCGCCGCGCCCGGATCGTCGGCCAGGGCCCGGATCAGTCCGCGCGTGGCCACCTCGGTGCGTACGCCATGCAGGGCGTGGTTGACGCCGTCGGTGTCGGGCTCGGGCGCCGGCGCCTCCGGAGCGACATAGACCGGCGGAACCGACGTCCGGTCCGACGGATCACTGTCGATCGATCCGGCGTCCTCGATTTCAGGCTCCTCGGGCGTGTAGCAGCGCACATCGACGCCCGTGCCGGCGGCGGGCCACATGACCATGGTCGTCACCACCCGCCCGCCGCACCCCGTCTGGTCGGCCTGCACCCGGGCGCGGATCATGGCGACGACCGCGGCGTCAACAGCCTCGGAATCACAGGCCTCGGCGAGGGCCTGCCGGACCGCGTCCGCCCGTGCGTTGAACGCCTCCCGTTCGGCGCGGTAGCGCGCCATGTCGTCGGTCGGGAGCTGACCGCCGTAGACATAGCCCAGCGCCTCAAGGTCGTCCGGGAGGTCCGGCTCAGGTCCGGCGGTGACATGCACGGCGATTCCCTCGGCCTCGAACACGGCGGCGATGGCGCGCGCCCGACGCATCCACAGGTCCGTCAGGATCTCCGGATCGAGCAATACGGGCGCGAGTTCCCCGAACAAATCCGCCTCGGTGCGCCCGCCCGCCTCGCCATAACTGTCCGCGTCGACGAGCGCACAGCGTCGATCCCGGCTGGTGACACGCCCCTCGTCGAGCCGCTCAGTGATGCGCCAGTCCTGAAACCCATGCCCGTCAAGCGCCGCCTCGGCGAGTTCGGCCTGTTCGGCCTTGTCGGGCAGCCGAGCCAACAGCCTGGCCTGTTTGAGGGTCATCCGCCCGGCCTTCAGGGCCACAAGGGCCGCCGCAGGCAGTCCGGCCAGGGCGGCCAGCCGCTTGATGTCGATCTCGGCGTAGCCGAGGGCCCGGGCGATCACAGGCACGGTCAGCTTCGATTTCAGCATCCGGCCGATGGCGGCGATGATGTCGGCGACATGGACGGGCACGGCGGTGTTGGTGAGCAGGACGGCGGCCGCCTGACGGGCCGGATCGGTCTCGACACAGACGGTGACGGGATAGTCCGCGTCGATCTCGCCGGCGTCCAGCAACAGACCCAGGGCGAGGCGGCGGCGACGTCCGTCCAGCGCCATCCAGGGCTGCTCCTTCCTGCCCCGCCCGGGCCGGACGGTGAGGCGCTGCAGCTGGCCGGCGGCCTTCAACGTGGCGGCCAGGGTCGGAATGTCGTCATCCGGCGGCTCGTTGAACCGCAGATTCTCGCGAGCGATGCCGATGTCGCCGAGACGGACGGTGCGCTCGTCGCGCTCGTCGCGCTCGACGGCTGCGGCCGGGACGGGGTGGGAGACAAGGTCGGTCATGAGGGTTCTCCGGCCGGGCCACGGGGCCCATCCCCGCCGCTCCGGCGCCCGTCAGCGCCCTCACTCCTCCGCTTTGGGCGCGTCCACCGCCACATCGTTCCAGTCCCCGAACGAGGGGTCCGGCAGCCGGATGCGAACCTCCAGACCGACGGTCGTCAGGCGTCGCCGGAGGCGTTCCGCGGCGCGCTCGCCCGCGACTCCCCGGTCGGCGGCGATCAGCAGCCGGCGCACCGGCGGCGGTGGCGTCCAGGCGGCGAGATTGTTGGCCGCCATCAGGGCCCAACCCGGTAGCTGGAAGCGATCCATGGCGGACAGGGTCGTCACCACCCCCTCCCCGACGAGCATCTCCGGGGCGCCCGGAGCCAGACGAACAGCGGCGCCGGGTGGGACCCGGCCGACCGTCTTGCGTGTCAGGCGAAGGCCCGCAGCGCGACGCCCGTTCGGGTCCAGATAGGTCAGTTCGACCCCGGTCAACCGGTCCTCCGTGTCGCTGATCCGCGCGACAAGGGCCGGACGGCCTCGCCCGCACGGTTGGTAGACCGCGATCGGCGCCCGGGGATGGAATCCAAGGTTCAAGGCGACGTCGACACCCCGATGACGCAGATAGCGATCCGCCACGTCGCCGGAGCGGATGGAGCGACAACCCGTCCAGAGTTCGGCGGCGACCCGAAGGCGAATGTGCGGATCGGCCCTGGGGGCCCGCAGACCCGGTCGTGCCCCGCCGATCAGTCGGCCGGTGTGGTCGATCAGGCCCACGTCGCGCAGATGATCGCGGACGATCCGCCAGTCGGCGCCGCCGAATCCGTGGATGACGACCCGGTCATCGGTCAGCAGAAGCGAGACCGAACGATCCCGGGCGCTGTGGCCGGGCGCGGGGATATTGGCCCGCCGCCCCTCGCAATAGAGTTCGCCGCCCAGGGCGGCCACGATGCGGTGCAGGGTCATGACGGCCTCAGATCAGGCCGAGGGCCTTGAAACTCGCCGTCCCTTCCCGGCCGACGACGAGATGGTCGTGGACCTGAAGATTGAAGACCCGCGCCGCCTCGACGATCTGGCGCGTCATCTGGATATCGGCCTGCGACGGCGTCGGATCACCGGAGGGATGGTTGTGGACCAGGATCAGGGCGGAGGCCGAAAGCTCGAGGGCCCGGCGAACGACTTCGCGTGGGTAAACAGGCGCGTGATCCACTGTGCCGTGCGCGACCAGCTCATCACGGAGCAGGTTGTTGCGCCGGTCCAGAAACAGGGTCCGGAACTGTTCGCGGGGCTCATGCGCGAGCGCCGCCCGGACATAGGCCACGAGCGCCGTCCAGGAGGTGATCACGGGGCGTCGGCAGGTTTCATCGCGCGCCAGGCGGATCGCCAATTCCCGCAGCAACTTGAGATCGGACAGGGCGACGGGATCAAGTCCGGGCGCGCGCGCCAGTTCACCGGGCTCGGCGGCGACGACGGCGCCCAGTCCCGAAAACCGCTCCAGCAGGGCTCCGGCAAGCCGATGCGTGTTCTTGCCGGGATCCCCGTGCGGACCCTGAACCGCCCGCCGCAACATCAAGCCCAACAGGGCCTGATCATCCAGCGCCGCGTGAACCAGGGCCGGTGGCGCGGGCGGACGGTTTTGGGCGTCCGGGCCCCAGGCCCGGGTCGGGTTCGGTCTCATGGCGGTCTCTCCTTCTCCGCTCCACCACGGAGCACCCGCCGTCCGGCCTTCCTTTCTCTCCCTGGCCGGACCTGGATCAGGCGAAGGGCCGTCCCTCCGGACCCTGAGCTCCGGGCCACGTTCCGGGCGGCCGCCCGACGCGACGCCGATACCGGTGAGTGAGCCGCCGAGAGCGCCACGCAGGCTGTGCGAATCCAACCCGAACGTGGCGACGCAAGGCCTCGGGTATCGCGGCAAGTCCAGGGTGGGTCTGAGGAGACGTCTCTAGATGATGAAGCGATCCCAGGACCCGTAATGCTCCTGGCTACGACGTCCACGCGGCAGGCTGAGCCCCGCGACGACCAGGCCCACGAGCGTATCGGACAGACCACCGGCGACCGTTCCGCCCCCCAGGACCCAGGGCGTGACGACCAGCCCGGCCGCGAGCACGAGATTGAGGAAACGGAGGGGGCGCGCCACCTCGGCCATGGCGATCACCGACACGGTAATGATCAGGGCTCCGATCAGATGGTCCGTGTCAGCCAGGGGTGGGGCCCCGCCGAAGACCAGTCGTGAGAACATCAACCAGACCCCAAGTCCGGCACAAACCACCAGGGTCCATGGCGCGTTGACGCCGCGCAGCGCCGAGGCGGCGGCGGCCGGGAGGCTGTGCGCGAAGCCGGGGCGGCGATCGATCGTCCCTC
>CAXICH010000053.1:0-11318 GCA_964022245.1 uncultured Alphaproteobacteria bacterium | reverse complement strand
CTTCCTGGACTATGATCTGGTCGAGGACGGCGATCAGGAGTGGGGCGAGATCGGCTATGTCGCCAGTGGCGCGGCCGGGGCCTTTCCCGCCTCGAACCCGACCGACCGGCTGATCGATCTGGTCTATGCACCCAAGGCGCTGTACCGGCCGACTGCGCGCTTTGTCATGAACCGGCGGACGGTCTCGACCGTGCGCAAGTTCAAGGACGGGGACGGCAACTATATCTGGCAGCCGGCGCAGCGGCCGGGGGATACGGCCAGCTTGCTGGGCTATCCGGTGACCGAGATCGAGACCCTGCCGGACATCGGCGCGGACGCTGCGGCGATCGCGTTCGGGGATTTCCAGCGCGGCTATCTGATCGTCGACCGGGCGGGGGTGCGGGTGCTGCGCGACCCCTATTCGGCCAAGCCCTATGTGCTGTTCTACACGACCAAGCGCGTGGGCGGCGGGGTGCAGAACTTTGATGCGATCAAGGTGATGAAGTTCGCGGCGAGCTAATCGCTCGCAAGGCAGTAGGCAGACAGGCAGTAGGCAGTGGGGCGAGCGGCCGGGGGCAACCCGACTGCCTGATTCCGACTGCCTGCTGCCTCCCTTTTTCGAGGTTCCAAATGACCGCACCGGTGACCCTGGCCGAGGCGAAGGCCTTTCTGCGGGTCGGGCATGACGGCGAGGACGCGCTGATCCAGACCCTGATCGAGGCCGCGCAGGCGCGGATCGAGGCCGAGGTGGATGGGGCGCTGGATGCCGACAGTCCCGCGCCGCTGAGACTGGCCGTGATGATGCTGACCCTGATCGCGTACGAGCGCGGGCTGGCGGAGATGACGGCGCAGGCCGTCGAGGCGTGGATTGCGCCCTATCGGACGGTGCGGCTGTGAATGCGGCTGCGCGGCGGGTGCTGGCGGCCCTGTATGCGGTGACCGTGGCCGAGACGCCGTATGGTGGACAGGCCCGGACGTACGAGCTGTTGGGCCAGATCTGGCTGGCCCCGGGCAAGGTCGGCGGGCGACGCCGGAACGGACCGGACGGCCAGCAGCGGATCGAGACACGGCGGGTGACGGCGGGGCTGGACCCCCGGCTTGACGCCGGTCGGGTGCTGGAGGTCGAGGGGGTGCGATGGCGCATCCTGGCCGTATCGGCCGGTCCCGCGGAAACGGAGCTTGAGCTGGAGCGGCTGGCATGAGCCATGAGTTGGCCCTGCAGAAGGGTATTTTGGCGCGGCTGAAGGCCGATGCGACGCTGGACGCGCTGATCGCCGGGCGGGTCTGGGACTCGGCGCCGCCCGATCCGGTCTATCCGCATGTGAAGCTGGGACGCAGCCAGAGCCGGCCGGTGGCGGGCGGCGGCGGGGCGATGGCGCACCAGCTGACGCTGATCGTCGCCTCCAGGTTCTGCGGGGCGGAGGAGGCGCGGGCCGTGGCGGCGGCCGTCCGGCTCAGCCTGAGCGAGGCCGTGATCGAGACCGACGGGGTGCGCAGCCTGAAGCTGGATGTGCCGCAGAGCGATGTCTTTGCGGCCGACGACCGACTGACGACCTGGGCCGTGATCCGCGTGCGCGCGGTGACGCAGGACATCTGACAACCCCCACAATCGAGGAGAGTCCCATGGCGGCCCAGAGCGGCAAGGACCTGTTGCTGAAGATCGAGACGCACCCGGACACCTTTCTGACGGTGGCGGGCTTGCGGGCACGAACGGTGTCGCTGAATGCGCGCGCCGTCGATGTGACCGATGCGGACAGCGCCGGACGCTGGCGCGAACTGCTGGCCGGGGCGGGGGTGCGCACGGCGGCGATTGCGGGTCAGGGGATATTCCGCGATGCCGCGTCGGACGCGCGGATCCGCGAGGCCTTCTTCGCCCAGAGCACCGACCGCTGGCAGGTGATCGTGCCCGACTTTGGCCGGCTGGAGGGGCGGTTCGTGGTCTCGGCGCTGGAATATGCCGGCGAGCACGACGGTGAGGCGAGCTTTGCGCTGAGTCTCGCGAGCGCGGGTGAACTGACGTTCGCGGCGATCTGATGCGGATGGCCAATGGGGCGCGCGGAGAGGTTCTGGTCGAGCTGGACGGAGTGCCGCGACGGTTGTGCCTGACGCTGGGGGCGCTGGCCGAGATCGAAACGGCGCTGGAGGTGTCGGGCGTCGAGGGTCTGGTCGAGCGGCTGAGGCGACCGACCGCCCGGGACCTGATGGCAGTACTGGCGGCGCTGTTGAATGGCGGCAGCGAGCATGAGCTGGCCGGGCGGCTGGATCGGGCGTTGATATCCCCGCAGGGGGCGGCCGAAGCTGTGGCCCAGGCCTTTGCTGCCGCGGGCAGGGGCGAGGGATGACAGAGGCCTGGGAGGGGCGGCTGCGGCTGGCGATCCGGCTGGGTCTGACACCCGCTGCCTTCTGGAGCCTGTCGGTCGCGGAGTGGCAGGCGCTGACGCGGATACCCGGTCAGGCGCTGCCGTTGAGCCGCGCGGAATTCGATCGGCTGAGCCGGGACTGGCCGGATGAGGGAGCAAGAGCATGACGGACACATTTGGCCCGTCGGGGCTGGAGACCGTGCCGCTGGAGGCGGCCGAGGCAGCTGCGGCGCTGGAGAGTCTGAAAGAACCGGCGGAACGTGCGGCGCGGTCGATCGAACAGGCGTTTGATCGCGCGGGCGAGAGTCTGGCGGCCTCGCTGACCCGGGCGGCGGCGGACGGAGAGATTACGCTCGCGGAGCTGGCACGAGCGGTAGTGGCGGCGGCCAATTCCGCAGTCGGCACCCTGATGGGCGGCAGCGGTGGCGGTCTGGGCGAGGCGCTGGCCCATGCGGTTGGCGGGCTATTTTCCGGGGCGCGGGCGGACGGCGGCCCGGTGATGCCGGGCGGAGCCTATCTGGTCGGCGAGCGCGGGCCGGAGGTGTTCCGACCCTCGCAGGCCGGCGTCGTGGGAGCCGCCGAGACGCCCGGCATGGTGCTGAACCTGAAGGTCGAGGGCGGGGCGCAGGGATTGCTGCGCTCCGAGACCCAGATTGCCCAAGCACTGGCCCGCGCGGTGGCGCTGGGCACGCGCCGGTACTGAGGGGAGCGCAATGAGTTTCCACGAGGTGAGTCTGCCGGCCCGGCTCGCGTTCGGCTCGACGGGCGGGGTGGAGCGGCGGACGGAGGTCGTGACGCTGGCGTCCGGTCACGAGCGGCGGTCGACGCCCTGGGCCAGCGGACGGCGGCGGTATCTGATCGGGTCGGGCTTGAGGTCGCTGGACGACATGGCGGTGATGACGAGCTTCTTCGAGGCCAGGCAGGGTCGGCTTTACGGATTTCGCTTCCGGGACTTTGCCGACTTCAAATCCTGTGCGCCCGGAGCGGAGCCCGGTCCGGTTGACCAAGAGATCGGGACAGGAGACGGGGTCACCACGCAGTTCACGCTGGCCAAGGCCTATGGCGATCAGATGCGGCGGATCGCCAAGCCGGTCGAGGGATCGGTGCGGGTCGCGGTTGACGGTGTCGAGGCTGTCGGTGGCTGGGACGTCGATCCGACGACCGGCGAGGTGACCTTTGACATTGCGCCTGCGGAAGGCGCCGCGATCACTGCCGGCTTCCGGTTCGATACGCCGGTCCGGTTCGATGCGGACCGGCTGGAGATCACCCTCGAGAGCTTTGGCAGTGGGCGGATGGTGGCCATGCCGCTGATTGAAATCCGGATCTGAGCCATGCGCGATATTCCGGAAGAGATGGCCGCCCGGATCGAGTCCGGGGCGGCGACCCTCTGCCATGCCTGGCGGGTGACGCGGACGGACGGGGTGCAGCTGGGCTTTACCGACCATGACCGGCCGCTGGCGGTGGACGGCACGCCCTGTTCGCCGGTTGAGGGGTTCGAGGCCGGCGCGCGCGAGGGCGAGGCGGGGTTCGAGCCGGGCAGCCTGACCCTGACCGGGCAGCTGGGTGAGGGCGAGGTTTTCCTGACCGAGGCGGCCATCGGCGCCGGGGTATTCGACCGGGCGCGGGTCGAGCTTTGGCGGGTCGACTGGATGCGGCCCGATCTGAAGGTTCGGCTTTGGGTGGGGCGGATCCGCGCCCTGAAGCGTGACGGTGGTCGGCTGACGGTCGAGCTGGAGGGGCCGCTGGCGGCGCTGGATCGACGGATCGGACGGACCTTTGGCCGGCTCTGTGATGCGCGGCTGGGCGATGGCCGGTGCGGGGTGGACCTGGAGGCCCATCCCGGCGCGCGGTGCGACAAACGGTGGGAAACGTGCGTCGGAACGTTTGCGAACGGCGCCAACTTTCGGGGCTTTCCCGACGTTCCGGGCGACGACTTCATCGCGGCACATCCGGTGGACGGGAGCCGGCACGACGGCCGGAGTCGACGGTGAGGACGGCGGCGCTCGAGTCCGCCCGAGGCTGGATCGGGACGCCCTATCGCCATCAGGCGAGCGTGAAGGGCGAGGGTGCGGATTGTCTGGGCCTGATCCGCGGGGTGTGGCGCGAGGTCATCGGGCCGGAGCCGGAGGCTTTGCCGCCCTATTCACCCGACTGGGCCGAGGCGGGCGGGGCGGAGACGCTGCTCATGGCGGCGCGGCGCTGGCTGGTCGAGATCGAGCCGGAGGCAGCACAGCCGGGTGATCTGTTGCTGTTCCGCATGCGGGGCGATGTGCCGGTCAAACACTGCGGAGTCCTGAGCGCTGTGGGTCCGCCGGAGCCGAAACTGATCCACGCCTATTGGGGCCGGTCGGTGATCGAGAGCTGGATGGGCGACTGGTGGCTGAGGAAGCGCGCGGCGGTCTTCACCTGGCCTGAGCCGACACTCTGAAAACGTGAGGAGACACGATGGCGCAGGCTGTACTGGGCGGACTGGGGCAGGCTCTGGGCGGCGGCGTGGGTCAGGCTATCGGCCGGGCGCTGGGCGCGATTCTGGACCAGCAGCTGGTGTCCGGCCTGGTCCCCGCGCGACAGGTGGGGCCGAGGCTGGATACCTTGCGCCTGCAGTCGACCGCCGAGGGCGCGCCGATGGTGCTGGCGCTGGGCCGGACACGCGTGAGCGGACAGGTGATCTGGGCGGCGCGGTTTCTGGAGCAGCGGCATGAGCAGGGCGGCGGCAAGGGCGGGCCCCGCACGGAGTCCTATGCCTATTCGTTGAGCTTCGCTGTCGCGGTCTGCGAGGGGCCGATCGATGGGATCGGTCGCATCTGGGCCGACGGACAGCCCTTGGACCGGGCGAGCGCGACGCTGCGTATCCATCGGGGGGGCGAGGACCAGATGCCCGATCCGCTGATTGAGGCGGTTGAGGGAACGGGGGCGGCGCCTGCCTATCGTGGAACGGCGTATGTGGTGTTCGAGGACCTGCCGCTGGCGGCGTTCGGCAATCGCGTGCCGCAACTGGCGTTCGAGGTGTTTCGGCGTCCGACGGGCGGGGCGGCCGGGCTGGAGGACCGGCTGGAGGGGGTATGCCTGATCCCCGGAGCGGGGGAGTTCGTGCTGGCCACCGAGCCTGTCGTGCGGCGTGCGAGCCTGACCCGGACCGAGGTGGAGAATGTGGGCTCGGCCGAAGGACGGCCGGACCTGATCGTGTCGCTGGATCAGCTCACGGCGGCCTGTCCGAACCTGAAGCGGGTCAGTCTGGTGATCGGCTGGTTCGGGGATGATCTGAGAGCCGGGCACTGCACGATCCGGCCCGGGGTGGAGCGGCGCGACAAGCCGACGGTGCCGCTGGACTGGTCCGTGGCCGGGCTGGACCGGGCCAGCGCGCATCTGGTGAGCACGGTGGAAGGCGCTCCGGCCTATGGCGGGACGCCTTCGGACGACAGTGTGCGACAGGCGGTGGCGGCGCTGAAGGCCCGGGGGCTGGAGGTGACCCTGTACCCGTTCGTCTTCATGGACATACCGCCGGGCAATGGCCTGAGCGATCCTTATGGCGGCGCGGAGCAGGCGGCCTATCCCTGGCGCGGACGGATTGTGGCGGATGAACCGGCGACGGCGGCGGCCGACGTCGGGGCGATATTCGGCGAAGCGGACGGCTGGGGTTTGAGGCGGCTGGCCCGCCACTATGCCGCGCTGGCGGCCGAGACGGGGGCGGACGGCCTGTTGATCGGGTCGGAGATGCGGGGGCTGACCACGAGCCGCGATGCAGGAGGGGGCTATCCGGCGGTTGCGGGCCTTCGCGCCCTGCTGGACGAGTGCCGGGCGATCGTCGGGACGGGGGTGGCCCTGTCCGATGCGGCGGACTGGTCAGAGTATTCGGGGCACAGGCCGGACGATGGCTCGCGCGATGTGATGTTCCATCTGGACCCCCTGTGGGCCGATCCGGCGCTCGATTATGTGGGTATCGACTGGTACCCGCCGCTGGGCGACTGGCGCGCGGAGGGCGGCGGGCTGGATGCCGAGACCTATGCGGAGCCGGACGACCCTGCCTATCTGGCGCTGCAGATGGCGGGCGGTGAGCATTTCGACTGGTTCTATGCCGATGACGTCGATCGGGCGGCGCAGGTGCGCACGCCGATCGTTGACCTGGCCCATGGTGAGGACTGGGTGTTCCGGGCCAAGGACCTGAAGGGCTGGTGGAGTCACGCGCATCAGGATCGGCCGGGCGGCGCCCGGTCGGCCAGCGCGACCGCCTGGGTGCCGGCAATGAAGCCGATCCGCCTCACGGAGTTCGGCTGTCCGGCGGTAGATCGGGGCGGGAACGCCCCCAATCTGTTTCAGGACCCCAAGAGCGCCGAGAGCGCCTTGGCGCCCTGGTCGACCGGCGCCCGGGACGACCGGATGCAACGCCGGGCGCTGGTGGCGGTGCTGGATCATCTGGAGGACGGCGAGACCAATCCGGTGTCGGCCGTCTATGGGGGACGGATGCTTGATGGCGCGGATGCCTGGTGCTGGGATGCCCGGCCATGGCCGGCCTTTCCGGGGCGGCAGGATCAGTGGGCCGACGCGCCGGCCTGGGGCAGCGGCCACTGGCTGAATGGGCGGCTGCTGGGCGAGACCGAGGGCCTGCTGGCCGATCTGGCGGGGCGGGTGGGGCCGGACGAGGTGCCGGTGATCGGACCCGTTCGGGACCGGATCGACGGCTATATGGTTGATCGTCCGATGAGCGTGCGCGAGGCGCTGGCCCCGCTGGCTGCAGGGCTGGGGCTGGTGGTCAGCGAGGCGGGCGGACGGCTGACGCTGAGGGCGGACGACGACGGTCCGGTGATGGTGATTGCTCCCGGTGACCTGGCTCTTCCCGATGAGGGTGGGCCCGAGGTTCGGGATCGCACCATGGATGCGGTCCCCGACCGGGTGCGGGTGAGATACCTCAATCTGGCGGATGACTATCAAACCGGATCGGTGACCCTGAGCCGGGATGAGGGCAGCGATACGGTCGCAGGGCTGGATGTCGACCTGCCCGCCGTCTGTGACGAGATGCAGGCCCGGCGGTTTGCGGCAAGGCTGGTGGCAGGACTGGACGGGGTGGAGCGCCGGACCCTGATGCTGGGTCCGCTGCAGGCACTGACGCTGGAGCCCGGAGACCGGGTGCAGATGCCCGGAGAGGCGGGTCAGTGGCGGGTTGAACGCATCGCCCTGGACGAAGAGGCGCGTGCGGTGCTGGTGCCCGTACCGGTCGTGGCGATGGAGGACGGAACGCCGGTCTGGCGCCTGCCGGATCGGTCAGGGCCGTCGGGCGCGCCATGGATGCGGGTTCTGGAACTGCCACCGCTGGTCGGGCGATCCGCTGGCGGGGTGGCGGTCGCCGTCGCGGTTGAGCCCTGGGCACGGCATGCGGTGACGGCCGGGCCGGATGCGGCCACCCAGACCCCGAGAGGGGTGGCACGGAACCCGGCGAGCGTGGGCGCTCTGACCGAGCCTCTTGCCCCCGGCGTCTGCGGACGATGGGATGAGACGACGAGTGTGACCGTGCAGATCGAGAGACGTTCCCCGGAGAGCCGCGAGGCACTGGCGGTGCTGGCCGGTGCCAATGCGGTGGCGGTCGAAACCGGAGCGGGGTGGGAGGTGATCCAGTACCGGACGGCGGAGCTGGTCGGCGGGGACGTCTGGCGGCTGAGCGGTCTGTTGCGCGGGCAGGGCGGGGGCGAGCCCGAGGCCGAGGTCAGCGCCGAGGCGGGGGCCGCCGTCGTGTTTCTGGACGACAGTCTTGTCGACCCGGGACTGATGCGGGACGAGCGGGGCCTGCCGTTGCTTTGGCGGGCCGGGGCGGGGGGTGCCGTTCCGTCGGGCCCGTTTGTCAGTGAGCTGACCCATGTGCTGACGGGGCGGGCCGAGCGACCGTGGCGACCGGTGCATCTGACCGTTCGCCCGGCCGACGGGGGGCTGGCCCTGAGCTGGATCGCGCGGACGCGGACCGGCGGTGACAGCTGGGAGGGGGAACCGGAGTTGGTTGATCCCCTGCGATTCCGGCTGCGGATCCTGGACGGTGACGTTGAGAGACGCGCGGTCGAGGTCGCAGGTACAGAGTGGCTGTATTCCGATGCGGACCGGGCGCTGGAATTCCCCGGCGGGTGTGAGGGCGCGCGCTTTGCGGTGTCGCAGGCCTCCACCCACGGCCTTTGGGGGCCCGAAGCGGTCGCGCCCCTTTGCGAAGCCGGTGGCATGCCCTAACTGATGGCCTCGAGCTATCAGGAGCGATGATCAACCGTGGCAGGCGATCCCTATCAGGAACTGGGTGTATCCCGGGGCGCGAGCGCGGACGAGATCAAGAAGGCCTTCCGCAGGCTGGCGAAGGACTATCACCCCGACAAGAACCCCGGCGACACGGCGGCCGAGGACCGGTTCAAACGGATCACCGCCGCCTTTGACCTGCTGGGCGATGCCGATAAGCGCGCAAAGTTCGACCGCGGCGAGATCGATGCCGACGGACGTGAGCAGTACCGGGGCTTTCGCGGCGGATCGGGCGGTCATCCGGGCGGCGGCTTTGGTGGCGGCGGGACCCGCACGACCTTTGACGACATCGATCTGGAAGACATCTTCGGCGGCATGTTCGGCGGGGGCGGAGCGCGGCCGCGAGGCGGGGCAGCCCGTGGGCCTGCACGCGGCCAGGACGTCCGGGCCAGCTTGGAGATCAGTCTGGAGGACTCCATCCAGGGCTCGACCCGGCGCATCCAGTTCTCGGACGGACGCACGCTGGATGTGACCATCCCGAAGGGGGCGGACGATGGCCAGGTGATCCGCCTGAAGGGACAGGGCGCACCCTCGCCGCGCGGAGGTCCGGCTGGCGATGCGATGATCGAGCTGAGGATCGCGCCGCATGCTTTGTACCAGCGGGACGGGGCGGACCTGACCATGGATTTGGCGGTGCCGCTGGCCGATGCGGTGCTGGGCGGCAAGGTGGCGGTGCGGACGCCGGACGGCGTCGTCAATCTGACGGTACCCAAGGGGTCTAACTCGGGCCAGATGATGCGGCTGAAGGGCAAGGGGGCCTTTGCCGGAGGGCGGCGCGGCGACCTGAAAGTGCGCGTGATGATCCAGCTTCCGGGCGAGGATGTGCCGGAGCTGACGAAGGCTGCCGAGACGCTGCGGAAGCGCGCCCTGTGAGCGGGATAGCGCGGCCAGGTGTAAAGCCGGCGCGGCCCTGGTTCTCGTCAGGTCCGACGGCCAAGCGCCCGGGGTGGGCGATCGATGCCCTGCCGACCGGCCTGCTGGGCCGGGGCATTCGCGCGCCCGAAGTCGTGGCGCGCTTTGCCGAGGGGCTAGAGCTGACCCGCAAGGTGCTGGAAGTGCCGGAGGACTGGGCGCTGGTCTATGTGCCGGGGTCGGATACGGGGGCCGTGGAAGCCGCCCTGTGGAATCTGCTGGGCGAGCGCCCCGTACAGGTCATGGCCTTCGAGAATTTCGGCAAGGTCTGGGCGACCGATGTGCGCGATCATCTGGGTCTGGAGCCCGAGATCCTGGAAGCGCCGTGGGGGCGGTTCCCGGATGTGACCCGGGTCGATCCGAAAGCCGATCTTGTCTTTCCCTGGAACGGCACGACCGCAGGCGTCTGCGCGCCCGGTGCGGCCTGGATCGCGGCTGATCGCGAGGGTCTGGTGATCTGTGACGCGACCTCGGCGGCCTTTGCCATGGCCCTGCCGTGGGAGCGACTGGATGTGGTGACCTTCAGCTTTCAGAAGGCGCTGGGCGGCGAGGCGGGGCTGGGCGTGGCGGCGCTGTCGCCCCGGGCCATTGCGCGGCTGGACAGCTTTGTGCCGCCCCGGGCCGTGCCCAAGGTGCTGCGACTTCGGAACGACACCGGATTCGACCGGGCGCTGGCCACTGGATCAATGATCAACACCTTCTCGGTCCTGACGCTGGAGGACTGGATTGACGCTCTGGACTGGGCGCAGCGCGAGGGGGGTCTGAAGGCCCTGATCGCGCGGACCGAGGCCAATGCGGCCCTTCTGGGCGACTGGGTTGAGCGCACGGACTGGATCGACTGGCTGGCCGAGGCCCCGGGCTCGCGTTCGACCACCTCGGTCTGTCTGAAGATTGTCGATCCTCGCGTTGTGGCCAGGGATGAGGACCGCCGTCGCGATCTGGTCACGCGCATGAAAGCCCTGCTGGAAGGCGAAGGCGCGGCGTTCGACGTCGAGGGCCACCGCAATGCTCCGGCAGGCCTGCGGGTCTGGTGCGGCTGCACGGTGGACACGGCGGATATCGAGGCCCTGACGCCCTGGCTCGACTGGGCCTTTGCGACGGCGATCGCTGAATAATCGCCGGACTTGAGGCGACACCGGACGATTCCCCGGCTATAGGCTCGGCCCGCGTTGGAAGCGGAGAGTGACCCTTGGCGAATGTGACTGTGGTCGGAGCCCAGTGGGGCGACGAGGGCAAAGGCAAGATCGTCGACTGGCTGTCGAACCGGGCCGATTGGGTCGTCCGGTTTCAGGGCGGTCACAACGCCGGTCACACCCTGGTCGTCGGTGATGTCACCTACAAACTGAGCCTGCTGCCCTCGGGCGTGGTGCAGGGCAAGCCGTCCGTGATCGGCAATGGCGTCGTCATCGACCCGTGGGCGCTGCGCGACGAGATTGCGCGGATCGAGGCGCAGGGCGTCAGGATCACGGCCGAGTTGCTGACCATTGCGGAAACCGCCTGTCTGATCCTGCCGCTGCACCGGGATCTGGATCAGGCGCGCGAGGCCCAGGCCGGCACCACCAAGATCGGCACAACCGGGCGGGGGATTGGCCCGGCCTATGAGGACAAGGTCGGACGACGGGCGATCCGCGTCGGTGATCTGACCGATCCCGAGGCGCTGGATGCGAAGATCGATCGGCTGCTGGCGCACCACAATGCGCTGCGGAAGGGTCTGGATCTGCCCGAGGTCAATGTGCCGGAACTCAAGGCCGACCTGCTGGCCATTGCGCCCGAGGTTCTGAAATATGCTGGCCAGCCGGT
>CAXICH010000052.1:0-11426 GCA_964022245.1 uncultured Alphaproteobacteria bacterium | reverse complement strand
CTACAACCGCGCCGATGTCCGCCAGCCGCTGGGCGACCTGGACGGCGCGCTGGCCGACATCGAGGCCGCCTTCCCGGGGGCCGAGCCCGGCTACGAACGGGCCATGATGACCATGGCGCGTGCCCTGTTGCGCCTCGGCGCCGGCGACCTTCCGGGAGGCTGGGACGACTATGAGATCCGTCTCAGCCCCGACATGCCCGAGGCCATGCATGCCGTGGTCGACATGCCGCGCTGGAATCCGGACACCCAGCCCGCGAAGGGTCGGCGTCTGCTGGTGGTCGGCGAACAGGGCATCGCCGACGAGATGGTCTTTGGCAGCGCCCTCGGCGATCTGATCGAGGCCGTCGGCCCCGGAGGCCAGGTGATCGTCGCCGTCGAGCCGCGGCTGGTCGATCTCTTCCGGCGCACCTTCCCGCAGGCGATCGTCGGCGGCCACCGCGCGGTGAAGATGGAAGGGCGCCTGTACCGCTACATTCCCTTCATGGAGGGGGACGACGCCCCGACGGCCGAAGCCTGGGTGCCGATGGCCAGCCTGATGCCGGTGTTCCGCCCGACCGTGGCCGCCTTCCCAGACCGCTCCGGCTATCTGGTGGCTGACCCGGCGCGCGTCGCCCACTGGAAGGCCGAGGTCGAGGCGCTCGGCCCCGGCCTGAAGGTCGGCCTGCACTGGAAGAGCCTCGTCCTGAACGGGGTTCGGGCCCGCTACTTCTCCAGCTTTGAGCGCTGGAAGCCCGTCCTGACCACACCCGGCTGCGTCATGGTCAATCTGCAGTGCGGCGACGTCAGCGCGGACCTGGCCGCCGCCGCGGCCGCCGGAGTCACCCTGTGGACCCCGCCGATCAATCTCAAGGACGACCTTGAGGATCTGGCCGCCCTGTCGCTGGCCATGGATGTCGTGATCGGACCGGGCATTGCCGGCACCAATATCGCAGCCGCCGTCGGGGCCCAAACCTGGCTGATCTACGCCCCGGATGACTGGCACCTGCTGGGCACGGACCGCTATCCGTTCTACCCCCACATGCGAACCTTCGCCCGGGCGTTCGATGGATGGGATGCCGCCATCGCCGACGTCGCCGCCGCCCTGTCGGAAAGAGCGGCCGACTGACGGAACGTCGCCCTCCCCGGTCGCGTTCTCTCCCCAACAGGAGATGACCATGACCGAGGACGTCACAATGCCCGACGAACAGGACCAGTCCGAAACCTTCGATGAAACCCGCACGGGGGAAGAGGATGGCAGCGACATCCTGGTCGATGAGAATGCCCAGGTCCGCGATTTCACCCGGAAGCCCGGCGACTCTGCGCCTGAGGGCGAAGAGGCAGACGTGGCCGACCGCGACACTGTAACCCGCATCCCGACAGGAGCCTGACATGGTCGACGCCCCCCGCGCCCCGTCGTCCGGCAAGGACGACAGCGACACGGACGCCCCCTTTGCCCGAAAGGCTGACCGGGAGACCGGCAAGCCCGATCAATTGAAGGACAAGGCGTCGAAGTCCGAAAGCCGTCAGGACGCCCTGCAGGACGAGGCCGTCGAGGAAAGCTTCCCCGCCAGCGACCCGCCCACGCCCAAGCAGATCACCTGAACCCTGTTCACCTGATCGCCCATCGGCTACCACCCTTCCGGAACCACACCGAAAGGACCTGCCGTTCATGAGCCGATTTACGGGCACGCAGCGCTATATCGCCACCGAGGATCTGAAGGTGGCCGTCAACGCCGCTGTAGCGCTGGAACGTCCGCTGCTGGTCAAGGGTGAGCCCGGAACCGGCAAGACCGTTCTGGCCTATGAACTCGCCGAGGCACTGGATGCGCCCCTGATCACCTGGCACATCAAGTCCACGACCAAGGCCCACAACGGCCTTTACGAATACGACGCCGTCAGCCGCCTGCGCGACAGTCAACTGGGGGACGCGCGTGTTCACGACGTCCGCAACTACCTGAAGCCCGGCAAGCTGTGGGAGGCCTTCACCGCGCCCCGACGCCCCGTCCTGCTGATCGACGAGATCGACAAGGCCGACATCGAGTTTCCGAACGACCTGCTCCAGGAGCTGGATCGGATGGAGTTCTTCGTCCAGGAAACGGGCGAAACCATCCGGGCCGAGACCCGGCCGGTCGTTATCATCACCTCGAACAACGAAAAGGAGCTGCCCGACGCCTTCCTGCGGCGGTGCTTCTTCCATTTCATCCGCTTTCCCGACGCGGAAACGCTCAAGTCGATCGTCGATGTGCATTTCACGGACATCAAGCCGCGCCTGGTATCCGAGGCGCTCCGGACCTTCTACGAAATCCGCGACACCCCGGGTCTCAAGAAGAAGCCGTCCACATCCGAACTTCTGGACTGGCTCAAGCTGCTGCTGGTGGACGACATCGATCCGGCGACGCTGCGTGAAACCAGTGGCTCAAAGCTCATTCCGCCGCTGCACGGCGCGCTGCTCAAGAACGAACAGGATGTCCATCTGTTCGAGCGCCTCGCCTTCCTGAACCGCCGCGAGGGCGCACGCCCCGGCGGCTGACAGCGCCTTACCGCGATTTCACTGGATTTCTGGGCCCCGAACCGCAGGATGGGACCGAAGAGGACGTGTTGATGATGCGTACGCCCATCCTGATCATGAGCAGTTTGCTGCTCGCCTGCACCGCCCTCGCCGCCTGCGGCGACGACTCGATCCGCATCACCACCACGCGTGAAGGCGGCGAGAACAAGGGCGTTCTCAAGGTCGTGGACACGCTCCAGTGCCCGCAAACCCAGGGCAGTCTGACCCGCAAGGGTACGGCCCGCGCCGGCGGCACGGTCTGCGTCTATGCCGGACCGCGCGGCTCGGAGGTGACCCTCCACCTGCAACCGCTGAACGGCGCCTCCGTGGACGATGTGCTCAAGGCGTTCGAGGATCGGCTGTCGGGCGACATGCCGGAGACCATCGCGGCGGTCCAGGCCTCCGCGCCTTCCGGAACGACCGCGGCATCCGGCTCCGACAGCGCCACCGTCGAGGCTCCCGGGGTCAGCATTCACGCCGAGGGCGATACGGCCGAGGTCAAGGTGCCCGGCCTGTCGATTGATGCCGATGGCGACCGCGCCAGCATCCGCATTGGCGGCGTGACGATTGATGCCAATGACAGCGCATCGCGCGTCAACATCGAAGGCGGGCCGGACGACGGCAGCGTCAACATCCAGGCCGCCGCCGACGGTGCCTTGATCCGGACCCGGGCGGCCGGCGATGCCACGCGCGCGACCTGGCTCGTCACCGACGGCCAGACCGACGGACTGGGCTGGCGGCTGGTAGGCTATGAAGCGCGGGGTCCCGCCGGCGGCCCCCTGGTGATCGCTGTTTTCAGGGCCAAGGAAACCGACAAGGATCCCCTGATGGACGACGCCCGCGCCCTCCTGACCCTCAACGTCGGCGAATAGGCCGAATCCACCCGGCCCCTTGATCCGAGGCTCAGGATCGGTCACCTGACCGCCTGATCAAAGGAACCGACTTGGCCGACCGCTCTCCCTCTTCCCGCGCACCTCGCGCCTGGCAACGCATGTTGTCGGGGCGACGACTGGACCTGCTTGATCCCTCCCCCTTCGATATCGAGATCGAGGACATCGCCCACGGCCTTGCCCGCGTGGCCCGCTGGAACGGACAGACGGTGGGCGACCACGCCTTTTCGGTCGCCCAGCACAGCGTGGTGGTCCAGGAGATCGTGGCCCACATCCAGCCCGACATCGAGCCGAGGTGGCTGCTGGCCGCCCTGCTGCATGACGCCTCCGAATATGTGATTGGCGACATGATCTCGCCCTTCAAATCGGCGCTTGGCGTCAATTACAAGGATTTCGAGAGCCGCCTCGAGACCGCCATCCACGTCCGCTTCGGCCTGCCCGCCAAGACCCCGCGCGCCATCAAGACGCTGATCAAGACCGCCGACAAGGCCTGTGCCTTCTTCGAAGCCACCCAGCTGGCCGGCTTCAGCAAGACCGAGGCCCTCGGCTTCTTCGGCCGCCCCCCCGCCGGCTATGCGCTGGAGATCCGGCCCGAACCCGCCTCCATCGCCCAGGCGCGATACATGGATCGCTACCATGCCCTGATCGCGGCCAGGGATGCAGCCGCCGCGCCCAAACCCACAGCCTGGACGCCAAAAGCCCCGCGCCGGGCCGCCGGGCGGCGAGGCTGACCATGGCCGAGCCCGCCCCTCCGACCGGTATCCGCATTGGCCTTTCGGCCGTGGTCATCGGCCTTCGGCTGGGCGAGGCGGTCGTCCTGACCACGCGGGCCGAAGACGGCAGTGCCGCCCTGCCCTTCGGTCCCTTCGACCCGGTCCGGGATCGCACGTTCGAGCTTGCCCTGCGCGCCTTCGTCACTGCCCAGACCGGCTTTCGTCCCGGCTATGTCGAACAGCTCTATACCTTTGGCGACCTCGGGCGGGCCTCGCCCCGCGCCACACCCGGACCCGAGCGTCTGCGCGAGGTCTCGGTCGGCTATCTGGCCCTGACCGCTGACGCAGCCGACACGGCGGCCATCGTCCGCCCCGGCGGCGAGGCTCGATGGCAGCCGGTGCTCGACTTCTTTCCATGGGAAGACCATCGGCAGGGACGCCCCCCGGCGCTTGGCCCGCTGGACAGGGCCCTGGGCGCCTGGGTCGAAGCCGACCCGCGACGCCGCGCCCGTGCCGACGCCCTGTTCGCCCTCCAGGCGGACCAGCGCTGGAGCGACAGCCGCGTCCTTGAACGCTACGAGTTGCTCTATGAGGCCGGCCTGGTGCAGGAGGCCGCCCGCGATGCGGACCGGGAACGGCCGGCCCTCCCGTCGGGGGCGCCCATGGCCTCGGATCACCGGCGCATCCTCGCCACCGGTCTCGGTCGGCTGCGGAGCAAGCTGCGCTACAGGCCTGTGCTGTTCGACCTTGTGCCGCCCACCTTCACCCTGTCCGACCTGCAGCGCGGGGCCGAGGCCATCACCGGCATCACCCTGCACAAGCAGAATTTCCGCCGGGGAGTCGAGCGCACCGGCCTGGTCCGCCCCACCGGCCGGTTCAGTACCGGCACTGGCGGCAGGCCGGCCGAACTGTTCAGCCGCAGCGCCGCCGATCCGCTGGACGGTCAGACGCTGGGCCTGCCCCTTCCCGCCTTGCGCTGAAATCGCGCCCCGGCCCCCTTGCGGCGCGGTGCCTCTGCGACTAGAGAAGCCGTCCGTTCGACCAGAACACGACGGCCCCGCGGAGAGGTGGCAGAGTGGTTGAATGTACCGCACTCGAAATGCGGCGTGCCTTTACGGGTACCGGGGGTTCGAATCCCCCCCTCTCCGCCACCGGCTGGGCCATCCAGCATAAGCCAGACGTTGGACGCTTCCGGGGACTTATGGCCCGGCTGCAGTGTCATGAGCCGTCCGGCCCGCGTCGGGTAGAGGGGGGGGGCGGCGCTATGGTGTGCCGCCCCGGGGGCACTACTCTCCGCCGACAGTTTCCGCGTCGAACCTCACAACCCGCCAGACACCGTCGATCAGGGCCATCACCAGCCGCTCGGTCCTGTGGAGACCGTTCATCATGATCGTGTCGAACGTCAGGATCTCGAGTGCTGCATAGGCCGGATCGGACGGGCTGACATCGTGCTCGACGCCGACAAGGGTGCGACGCTGCGCGCCGCCGTTGGACGCGTGCATCGCCACGCCCAGTTCCCAGATGCCGAACCCGTAGGCATCGCGCAAGGCAGGCGCGGCGGCCTCATAGCTTGCCGCCGCCTCGCGCCCATCGACCAGATCCATGAACGCCTGCGCGGCGCCCACCGACCGGGGGCGGGCCTGCGCTGCCGTTCCGGCGGGAGACGATGACCGGGGTGCGTTCGCAGCGACGGCATCAGGGCCCGGCGCTCCGTCAACCTCCGTGACGGTGCGGGACGGGCCGGACTGACTGTTGAGGGCCAAGGCGGCGGCGACGACGAGAATGCTGACAGACATGAGGATCAATCCTTTTCCGCGCCATGGCGACCAGGATGATCCCGGACGCTTCAGGGGGGCGCTGGAAGGACCCTCGGGAAAATCGGGGACGGCCTCACCCCCGATCGGTTCGTGCACGATGGAATCGGGTGTCGCTGTCTCCGACGCCCTGAGCAAAAGGGCAGCCTCGCGGCTGCCGGTCGTGCCCAGCTTCAGGCGTGCGCGACGCAACCGGTCGTGGACCGCGTGGTGCGACACGCCCAGCCTGCGGGCGCTCGACTTGGCATCATGGCCGGCGAGCAGCAGGCGTAGCGCCTCCCGTTCCTTCTCGCTCAGAGCGTCGATGGGGTCATCCGCCTGCATGGTCCGAGCCTAGGAGATGTAGGGCGCACCTCAAAGCGCTTCCGAAGATGGTCCGATGCGGTCCGTCGAGCCTATCATCGGCCCCGGCAGCAAAACCGCGGAAAAGGAAGGACAGGGGTGACCGGGTGCGCGTGCCCGACCCTTTCTTCCCGCCCTGCCTGCCGGCTGTGGCAGCATGGCATCTCAACAGCACGGAGGATACTGGCGACACGGGTTCAGTCCGGAGCGTGCACCGTCCAGACGGTTCAGACGGTTCAGACGGTTCAGACGGTGTTTTGTGATCCGCGATCCGGCTGACCTGTCCCCGCCTTGCTCAGAGCTTGGGGTCCGGCAGGGAGTGGAAGGCGGACCTGAGAGCCACGGCCCAGTCGTGGGCGATGGTCTGGAAATAGGGATCGTCCGGCTCCAGCCGCTTCTGGTGGGTTGGTGCGTACTGGCCGTCGGTATAGGTCTGGAAATCGATCGGCAGGCCCACCGACAGATTGGCCTTGAGGGTCGAGTCGAACGACACCACCAGCAATTTGACGGCCTGCTCGAAGCTCATGTCGGGGTCATAGCCCCGCACCAGAATGGGGCGTCCGTATTTGGTCTCGCCGATCTGGAAATAGGGATTGTCGTCGGTCGCCTCGATGAAATTGCCCTGCGGATAGATCAGGAACAGCCGCGGCGGCGTGCCCTTGATCTGGCCGCCCATGATCAGGGTCGCGCCGAACATGGCTTCGGCCGACTGGCCGCTCTGGACATTGGTCTGGATGGTCTCGCGCAGCGCCTCGCCCACCAGCCGCGCGGCCTGGAACATGGTCGGGGTCTCGAGCAGCGAGGGGTTACGCTCGGCCGGAACCTTGGTGCGTTCATCGAGGATGCTGACTACCGACTGGGTCGTGGCCAGATTGCCGGCCGTCATCAGGGTGATCATCCGCTCGCCCGGCTTGTGCCAGGTAAACATCTTGCGGACCGTGGCGACATTGTCGACGCCCGCATTGGTGCGGGTGTCCGACATGAACACCAGCCCCTTGTTGAGGCGCATGCCAACGCAATAGGTCATGGAGCGATTACCTTCACTGCGGGCACGGTCGGACTACTGCTGAACCTGCAGCTGAACGACCATCGACTCATTGCGGCCCCCGTAGACAATACCCGAGATCGGCGCCGCTTCGCCATAGTCGAGGCCTGTGGCTACACGCACATAGCGGGGATCGGGCGAGACGCCATTGGAGACATCAAAGCCGACCCAGCCGAGGCCCTCGACGTGAACCTCCGCCCAGGCGTGGCCCGCGTCCTGATCCACCCGGTCGTTCATGACCAGATAGCCACTGACATAGCGCGCCGGATAGCCCATCAGCCGGGCCGCCGCGATCAGGATGTGGGCGTGGTCCTGGCAGACACCGCGCCCGGTCTCCAGCGCCTGCTCCGCCGTGGTCGAAAAGTCGGTTGTGCCGGTCTCATAGCCGACCGTCCGCAGGATCAGGGCGGACAGGGCGTGCAGGCGCGACGGGTCATCCTCAAAATCCTTGCCCAGATCGCGGACCAGCTGGCGGACGCGGGGTCCGGGGCGGGTCTGGGGCGTCGCCCGCTGGAAATACCAGAGTGGGGCAAAGCCGCCGTGCTGGCCGATCACGCCTGCGGTGTCCGAGGTATCGACCTCGCCCTCGCAGAGGATGCTCACCGTGCGGCTGCCCGGCTCGATCGACAGCAGTTCGACCAGATTGTTGTGCTGGTCGGTGTAGGCGACCTCCTTGCGGCCGCCCTCGATCTCGGTCCGCCAGGACAGCACGGTCTGGCCGCCCGAATGCTTCGGGGTCAGGCGGATCTTCTGCAGGCCGCGACTGACCGCGGCGTCATAATGGTATTCGGTGCTGTGCCGGACCTTCACGCGCATGGGATCATCCGTAGAACCTGTAATCCTGCTCGATCTGCAGGCCGAGGGCGTGGTTGCGCGCGATGAAGTCGGTCAGCACGCCATGAAGGCCCGCGTCGAAGATCGTCTCGATCGAATGGTCGGCAAGCCGTTTGACATGGGCCCGCGCCTGACCGTGGCTGGGCATCTCGCTGCCATAGGCCTCGGCGAGGAAGCCCAGATGCTCGGCGATCTGTCCGGCGCAGAAGGCCAGCGACCGCGGCATGCGCCGGTCCAGAATGATCAGATTGGCGATCTGACGTGGATTGGCGGTCCCGTCGCTGAGCCAGCGATAGGCGCGCTGGGCCGACACCGACCGCAGGATCGTTTCCCATTGCACATTGTCCAGCGACGATCCGACATACGAAACCGACGGCAGCAGCACATAGTATTTGACGTCCAGGATGCGGGCCGTGTTGTCCGCCCGCTCGATGAAGATGCCCAGGTGGGCAAAGTTGTAGACGTCATTCTGCATCATGGTGCCGGTCAGGGCCCCGCGCACCAGGGCGTTCTGGCGGCGGATGGTGGCCAGGATATCCGGCAGGCCGTTCTCGGACACGGGCCGCTTCAGCACCTCCCGGATCGTCATCCAGCCCTCGTTGGTCGCCTCCCAGACCTCGCGCGTCAGCGCGGTTCGCACCAGTCGCGCACTGGTTCGGGCGCTGTTGATCGCCGAAACGACGCTGGACGGATTGTCCTTGTCCCGCAGCAGATAGTCGATGACGTTGGCGGCGTTGAATTCGTCGTACCGCTCCAGATAGCCCTTGCGGACCCCGGCGGTGCTGATGACCGAAGCCCACTCGGCCTCGGCCGCCGCAGACCGGGTCAGCGCGATGCGAAAACCCGCATCGACCAGACGCGCGGTATTCTCGCTGCGCTCCAGCATGCGGAACATCCAGAACAGGCCGGCGGCGGTCTTGCCTAACATGACAGCCCTCCGCGCCCGCAGATGATGATCGTGCCTGCCCTCATTCTTCCAGCACCCAGGTGTCCTTGGTGCCCCCGCCCTGGCTGGAGTTGACCACCAGCGAGCCGGCCTTCATCGCGACGCGCGTCAGTCCCCCGGGGGTGATCTCGATCTTGCCGGGAGAGACCAGTACGAAGGGGCGCAGGTCCACATGGCGCGGCGCCAGTCCGGCCTTGGTCAGCACCGGAACAGTCGACAGGGCCAGGGTCGGCTGGGCGATATAGTTGGCCGGGCGGGACTTCAGCTTGTCGGCAAAGGCCGAGATTTCCCGCTTGCTGGCCGCCGGGCCCACCAGCATGCCGTAACCGCCCGACCCGTGAACCTCTTTCACAACCAGTTCGTCCAGATGTTCCAGCACATAGGCCAGGGCGTCCGGCTCGGCACAGCGCCACGTCGGCACATTCTTCAGGATGGCGCTCTCGCCCGTGTAGAACTGAATGATATCGGGCATGTAGCTGTAGATCGCCTTGTCGTCGGCGATGCCGGTGCCCGGTGCATTGGCGATGGTGATCCCGCCCGCCCGATAGACGTCCATCAACCCGGGCACGCCGAGCTGGGAGTCCGGGTTGAAGCTCATCGGATCGAGATAGTCGTCGTCGACCCGCCGGTAGAGCACGTCGATGGGCGTGTAGCCCCGGGTGGTCCGCATGGCGATGCGCCCGTCGACCAGCTGCAGGTCCTGCCCCTCGACCAGTTCGACGCCCATCTGGTCCGCGAGGAAGGCGTGTTCGAAATAGGCCGAGTTGTGGATGCCGGGCGTCAAGACCGCGACGACGGGCGACCCCGCACAGCCCTTGGGGGCGCTGGCCGCCAGCGACCGTCGCAGCAGTTTGGGATAGTCGCTGACCTCGCGCACCGCGACCCGCGAGAACAGCTCGGGGAACATGCGCAGCATCGTCTCGCGATTTTCGAGCATGTAGGACACGCCCGACGGGGTGCGGGCGTTGTCCTCGAGCACAAAGAAGTCGTCCTCACCGGTGCGGACGATGTCGATGCCAACGATGTGGGTATAGATTCCGCCCGGCGGCTCGACCCCGATCATCTGCGGCAGGAAGGCGGCGTTGGCCGCGATGACATCGACGGGGATGCGCCCGGACCGCAGGATCTCCTGACGGTGATACATGTCGTGCAGAAGGGCATTGATGGCCCGCACCCGCTGCTCGATCCCGCGGGTCAGGCGGCTCCATTCGCGGGCCGAAATGATGCGGGGCACGATGTCGAACGGGATCAGCCGCTCATCGGCTTCCTGCTGGCCATAGACGTTGAAGGTAATGCCGGTCCGCCGGAAGAAGACCTCGGCGTCCTTGGATTTCTTCTTGAGGGTCTGTGCGCCCTGACGCTCGAACCAGTCAGCGTAGCTTGCATAGGGCGGTCGGCAGGACGTGCCGGAGCCATTCATTTCATCGAAGAAGTCGGGCTTGTTCGCCATTGCAACCTGTGTCGCACAGGGGGGCAGCCGCTTCAATGACCCTCGGCCCGGAGCCGGTCGGGGCGCCGCGATACCGGAACACGAACGCCCCCCCTTGCGGGCCCCTGCGCGCCTATGTATTGCGACGCATTCTTATTTGCATCGGAGTTCCCTGTGTCGCCGCGTGGTCTTGCCCTTCTGTCGTCCGTTGCCCTGATCGCCCTGGCGCCTGCCCTGCCCGCCTTGGCCCAACAGGTCGATCCGCAGGAGACGCGGGTGGACGACATCATCGTGACCGGCTCCCAGGTCACCGTGCCGCCGGCCTATTCAGGCGGCCAGGTCGCGACCGGCGCGCGGGTCGGCCTGTTCGGCGCCATGGACCAGATGGATACGCCTTTCGCCTTCACGGCCTATACCGAGGAACTGGCCCGCAACCAGCAGGCACGCAGCGTGGGCGATGTGCTGCAAAACGACCCGGTCGTGCGGGTGTCAAAGGGCTTTGGCAATTTCCAGGAGCTGTACGTCATCCGCGGCTTCCCGGTCTATTCGGACGACATGACCTGGAACGGTTTGTACGGCGTGCTGCCACGCCAGTTTGTTGCCGCCGAGTTCCTCGAGCGCGTCGAGGTCTTCCGGGGCGCCACAGCCTTCCTGAACGGCGCGGCCCCGGGTGGCAGCGGCGTCGGCGGGGCCTTCAACCTGATGCCCAAGCGCGCGGGCAGCGATCCGCTGACCCGCCTGACCGCCGGACTGGAAGGCGGAGGAGAGAGCTACCTTGCCGCCGATGTGGCCCACCGCTTTGGGCCGGGCAATGAATACGGGCTGCGGCTGAACCTGGCCCGTCGCGACGGCGAGAGCAGCATCGACGGGCAGGAGCGCGAGCTCA
>CAXICH010000051.1:0-11751 GCA_964022245.1 uncultured Alphaproteobacteria bacterium | reverse complement strand
GACGTTCAGCCGGGCCTGTTTCTTGTCGTCGGTGGCGACGATCAGCCAGGGCGCATGCGGGCTGTGGCTGCGCAGCAGCATGGTGTCGCGCGCCTCGGTATAGGCGTGCCAGCGCTTCTGGGCCTCCCCGTCCAGCGGTGAGGTCTTGAAGTGTTTCAGCGGGTCCTCGACCCGGGCCTCAAGCCGGCGCGCCTGTTCGGCCTTGGTGATGTCCAGCCAGATCTTGATTGGGACGATATTGGCCTCGGTCAACATGGCCTCGAAGGCCGGCACGTCGCGGATGAAGTCGGCCTGTTCCTCGGCGGTCGAGAATCCCATCACCACCTCGACCCCGGCACGGTTGTACCAGGAGCGGTTGAAGATCACGATCTCCCCCGCCGCCGGCAGATGGGCGACATAGCGCTGGAAATACCACTGGGTCCGCTCGCGATCGCTGGGCTTGGGCAAGGAGGCGACCCGCGTCTGGCGCGGCGCCATATGCTCGGTCACGCGCTTGATCGCGCCGTCCTTGCCGGCCGTATCGCGGCCCTCGAACAGGATCAGTACCTTGCGGCCCTCGGCGATCAGCCGGGCCTGGCTTTCGACCAGGGCGATCTGAAGGGTGTGGAGCTCGGCCTTGTAAGCGCGTTTTTTCTTTCCCATGGCTGACATGGGACCCAAGCCGGTCGAAGATGCAAGGGAAAGCCGCAGCAGCCTCTCCGAGCCTCATGATCCGCCTCCATATTCCCCAGCCCCTGTCGCCCGGCGCGGCGCTGGCCCCGACCCTCGACCAGTCGCGCTATCTGACCCAGGTCATGCGGGTAAAGGCGGGCGACGATCTGCTGGTGTTCAACGGGCAGGACGGGGAGTGGCGCTGTTCGGTGGCCGAGGTGCTGAAGCGCGGCTGCCTGCTGAAGGCCGAAGAGCGGATACGAGAGCAGATCCTGCCGCCCGATGTCGAACTGATCCTCGCGGTGGTGAAGAAGAGCCCGCTCGAGTTCGCGGTTGAGAAGGCCGCCGAACTGGGCGTCCGGCGGATCCGGCTGGTGCGCACCGCGCGCACCCAGCCGCAGACGATCCGCCTTGACCGGCTGGACACGATCGCGGTCGAGTCCGCTGAGCAGACCGGGCGGATGGATGTGCCGGAGATCGTCGCGTCAGAGCCCTTGGACACCCTGCTGGACGGGTGGGCGTCCGACCGGCGTCTGATGTTCTGCGACGAGACCGGCGGACCGCCGGCCCTCAGGGGCCTCCCGGCAGCGGGAGGGGCGGCATGGGGCATTCTGATCGGGCCGGAGGGCGGGTTTTCTCCCGAAGAGCGGGCGAGACTGCTCGACATGCCCTCGGCCACACCCGTGTCGCTGGGGCCGCGCGTGCTGCGCGCCGATACCGCCGCCGTTACCGCCCTGACCCTGTGGCAGGCGACGCTGGGCGACTGGGAGCGGTGAGGCCACTTGTGCCCGTCCTCCGGACTGCCCAATTGGCCAGACGAACGAGGGGATCCCTTTGATGTCTGACGCCGAGCCACTCTCCCGCGAGGCCCTGATCGGGGCCCTGTCAAAAGGGATCAAACCGAAGGACCAGTGGCGCATCGGGGCCGAGCACGAGAAGTTTGGCTTCGACAAGGGCAGTCTGCGTCGTCCGGCCTATGACGGGCCCTCGGGCATCCGTGCCATGCTGGAAGGCCTGCAGCGGTTCGGCTGGAGTCCGGTCGAGGAAGCCGGCCACGTCATCGCGCTCGAGCGCAAGAATGCCGAAGGCTATACCGCCTCGATCAGTCTTGAGCCGGGCGGGCAGTTCGAGCTGTCGGGTGCGCCGCTGAACGACATTCACGACATCTGCTCCGAGACCGGCCAGCATCTGGTCGAGGTCAAGATGGTGGCTGACGAACTGGGACTGGGGTTTCTCGGCTCGGGCTTTGATCCCCTGTGGTCGCGCGAGGACGTGCCGGTCATGCCCAAGGGCCGCTATGACATCATGCGCGCCTATATGCCCAGGCGGGGTTCGCTGGGCCTCGACATGATGCTGCGCACCTGCACCATCCAGGCCAATCTGGACTTCGACTCCGAAGCCGACATGGTGATGAAGTTCCGCACCTCGCTGGCGCTGCAGCCGGTGGCCACCGCCCTGTTCGCCAACTCTCCGTTCACGGAAGGTCGTCCGAACGGCTTCCTGACGGCGCGGGCGAATGTCTGGACCGACACCGACCCCGACCGCACAGGCATGCTGGATTTCGTCTTTGCCGACGGCTTCGGCTTCGAGACGTACGTCGACTATGCGCTGGACGTACCGATGTATTTTGCCAAGCGGGGCGAGCGCTATGTCGACCTGTCGGGCCAGTCGTTCCGCGCCTTCGTCGAGGGCAAGCTGGACGCGCTGCCGGGGGATCGGGCAACGGGCAAGGATTGGGCCGACCACCTGACCACCCTGTTCCCCGAGGTGCGGTTGAAGCAGTATCTCGAGATGCGCGGCGCCGACGGTGGCCCGTGGAGCCGCATCTGCGCCCTGCCGGCCCTGTGGGCGGGCATCTTCTACGATGCGCCATCGCTGGCGGCGGCCTGGGACCTCTGCAAGGACTGGCAGATCGAGGATCACGAGCGACTGCGGCGCGAGGTGACGCGGCTGGGCCTGCGGGCCGAGATCGGCGGACGGGTCCTGCGCGACGTGGCCGTCGACATGGTCGCCATCGCCCGTCAGGGGCTCAAGAACCGGGCCCGGTTCTCGGGCGGCATGGTCGATGAGCGGGGCTATCTTTCGGAGCTTGAGGACACGGCGGACAGCGGCATCACACCGGCCGAACGCCTGCTGGATCTCTACCATGGACCCTGGGCCGGCGATGTCCGGCGGCTGTATTCGGATTACGCCTACTGAGGCTGCCGCGGGCGGTCGCCGCGCGGAACTACGGTGGCGCTTGCGGGTTTCCTTGGCATGAACACCGAAAACCGCCCCCCCGAAGAGCCCACTGACGTCCTGCCCGGTGAGGGCCCCGCCGAGGCCGATGCCCGCGAATCCGACGGCCCGGTCGTCGACGCCCAGCGGACAAAGCAGGGCCGCAGCGGCCTCCGGATCGTCGTCGTGCTGGTGGTCTCGATCGCCCTGATCCTGATCATCTACGCCATCATGGTCATGGCCAGCCAGCCGGGTCTGGATGCGGTCGAGGACCAGAGCGACGCCCGACCGGTACCCGAGGAATTCCAGCCGGTACCGGAGGCTTCGCCCGCCGGGTCGCCGGCAGCGACCGGGAGCGAAACGGATCAGCCCCGGCCCTGACGGATGCCGGCGGGGTTTGGCGATCCGCCCTGACCGTCCTAGGCTTCTGCCTGCCTTCCTGACGAGGGCCATGGGAGGGCGCCGATATGGGTCTGATGATGATTGCTGTGGCCGCAGCCCTGATCGGCGCTGGTCCGCCTGACCCGACGGGCATAACCGAAAATCCGGAACAGGCCGCGCGACACGACTATTGCGATGGCGCCCTGGCGCCGGACAGCGAGGCGGTGAGCCTCGTCGATGCCCGTCTTTCGGACGACGCTGGCGGAGTGACAGAGACGCAACTGGCCGCGGCCCTGCTCGTGCGGGCAGGGCTTGCGATCGCCGCTGCCCAACCGGATATCGCCACCTGCCGGGCCGTTTTCGCCAAGGGCCAGGCTGACTTTGACACGGTGCTGGCGCTGAACGTCCGCTTGATGGAGCGAAATGTCGGCAGCGACCGGTCCCGCGATCCCGAGATCTCACGCGTGCAGTCCGTTATCAACGATCTGTGGGTCGCTGATCAGGCCGGGCGGGTCACCTACTCGACCCTGCGGACCGAAGATCACACCGGCTCGGCCTTCTGGGCCCAGCGACTGGCCACGGCCAATGCCGTCATGACCGATGCCCGGGCCACGGTGGCGTTGCGCGACCTGCTCGACACCTGGGACTGGATCGACCGCCACCGGTTCGGAGCCTCCGTCTCCAGCCACGCCTGGATCCTGGCCCAGCACGCTGACGACCACCCCGACTTTCAGAGGGAAGTTCTTGGGCGCATGGAGCCCTATCTGGAAAACGGCGGCGTCCGTCCGCGGGACTATGCCTATCTGTGGGACCGGGTGGCCGTGAATACGGGCAGGCTGCAACGCTACGGAACCCAGCCGATGGGGGCGTGCAATGCGGATGGGACACTGGACCTCAAGCCTATGGAAGATCCCGAACAGGTAGATGTGCGCCGCGCCACCGTGGGGCTCGGCCCTGCAGCCGAAGACCTCGAGCAGATGGCCCGTGAAAGATGCGGGATCCCCGGTTAGGGTCGGTCAGCATCACCGTTATCAGGGACCAGGGCAATGACCGGAAACCTTCACATCGGCATCGGCGGCTGGACGTATGAGCCGTGGCGCGGGGTCTTCTATCCCGAGGGTCTCGTCCAGAAGCGCGAGCTGGAATATGCGGCCGGCAAGCTGACCTCGATCGAGATCAACGGCACCTATTATTCGACCTTCAAACCCGACAGCTGGATGAAGTGGCGCGACGAGACGCCGGACGGGTTCGTCTTTGCCGTCAAGGCCAGCCGCTATTGCACCAATCGCAAGGTGCTGTCCGAAGGCAAGGAGAGCTTTGACCGTTTCCTCGACCAGGGCCTGACGGTGCTGGGGGACAAGCTCGGGCCGATCAACTGGCAGTTCATGGCGACCAAGAAGTTCGACCCGGTCGACTTCGAGGGCTTTCTGAAACTCCTCCCCGACGAGAAGGACGGCGTCCGTCTGCGGCATGCGCTGGAGGTGCGACACCCGAGCTTCGATACGCAGGAGTTCTTCGACCTGGCGGCGAAATACGGCTGTGCCATCGTCTATGCCGAGGATGACGAGGCACCCGAGTGGCCGCGCATCGACCAGCCGACCGCCGACTTTTCCTATGCCCGGCTGATGTCGAGCCGCGAGGATGAGCCGACCGGAATGTCATCCGGGGAGCTGGACACGGCGGCGGACCGGTTGCGTGGCTGGGCGAAGCGGGGCGATGTGTTCGCCTATTTGATCGCCGGGGCGAAGGTGCGGAATCCGGCGGCGGCCATGGCCCTGATCGAGCGGGTCGGGTGACGGCGCCCCGCCTGACGGGACGCTGTCACTGCGGGGCGCAGCGGTTTACGGCCCCCGCCCCGGAAACGGTCACCCACTGCACCTGCACGACCTGCACCAAACGGGGGACGCTGGCAGCTTATTATGCGCCCGGGACGGTCCAGCTGGATCTGACGCCGGAAGCCCTGACCCCCTATGAATGGGGCGACCGGATGATGACCTTTTACCACTGCGCGACCTGCGGCTGCGCCGTCCATGCCGAGGCTCCGGCCTGGACGACCGGGACGGGCGAAGCGCGTCCGGCCCGGGTGGTACTGAATGCCCGCCTGTTCGAAGGGCTGGATATGATCCTTGTGCCGGTCCGGCATCTCGACGGCCGAAACGACGGGTAGTCTTGTGCCTGCGACCGATCGTGCGCACCTGCACCCGATACACCTCTAAAGGATACGCTCCATGCCCATCGCCACCCGCGCCTTTGCCGCCGTCGCCGCTGACAAGCCGCTGGAGCCCTGGAGCTTCGACCGGCGCGATCCGGGGCCGGACGATGTGGCCATCGAGATCAAATACTGCGGCGTCTGTCACTCGGACCTGCACATCGCCCAGAACGATCTGGGTAATACCCGCTATCCGATCGTGCCGGGTCACGAGATCGCCGGGGTGGTGACGGCGGTTGGCGCCAACGTCTCGCGATTCAAGGAAGGCGATCGGGTCGGTGTCGGCTGTATGGTCGACAGCTGCCGGACCTGCGCCTCCTGTCAGGAGGGGCTGGAACAGTATTGCGTGCCCGGCATGACCCAGACCTATGGCTCACCCGACCCCAAGGGGGCCGCGGTCGGGCAGAAGGTCACCCAGGGCGGCTATTCCGACCGGATCACGGTCGACCAGAACTATGTCCTCAGCATCCCGGACTCGATCCCGCTGGATGCCGCCGCGCCGCTACTCTGCGCCGGGATCACGACGTATTCGCCACTGAAGACCTGGGGCGTCGGCCCGGGGTCGAAGGTGGCAGTGGTCGGCCTCGGTGGCCTCGGCCATATGGCGGTCAAGCTGGCCGCGGCCATGGGCGCCGAGGTAACGGTACTGTCGACCTCGGACCGCAAGAAGGCCGATGCCGAGCGTATGGGGGCCAAACACTTCCTGATCAATTCCGACGCCGGGGCCATGAAGGCCGCGGCTGAAAAATTCGACCTGATCATCAATACGGTCTCGGCCACACACGAGATCGCAGGCCACCTGAACCTGCTGGCGCGGGACGGAACCATGGTCATGCTGGGCCTGTCGACCGAGGGTATGCCGGTGTTCGCCATGCCACTGCTGTGGCGCCGACGCCGGGTCGCCGGGTCGCTGATCGGCGGCATCCGCGAGACCCAGGAGATGCTGGACTTCTGCGCCGAACACGGCATCGCCTGCGACATCGAGGTGATCGCTCCGTCGCAGATCAACGAGGCCTATGCCCGGATGCTGAAATCCGATGTGCGTTATCGCTTCGTGCTGGACATGGCGCAGCTGTGAAGACAGCGGCCTAGCCGGGAACCCCGGGTTTCGTTAAGGCTTGGAGGACGGAGGGGCGCACGGAGACGCCCCCCGTCTGGAAACGCAAGGAATTCAAATGGCACGTGTGGCACTGGTCACCGGGGGAACCCGGGGCATCGGCAAGGCGATCGTTCAGCGTCTGAAGGAAGACGGCATGGCCGTCGCGGCGGGCTATTCCGGCAACGCAGAGGCGGCCGAGGCCACGGCGAAAGAGCTGGGCGTAATGGTGGTGAAGGGCAATGTCGGCTCGTTCGACGATTGTGCCCGCGCTGTCCAGGAGGTCGAGGCCGAGCTAGGGCCGATCGAGGTCCTGGTCAACAACGCCGGCATCACCCGCGACGGCTTCTTTCACAAGATGACCGCCGACCAGTGGTCCGATGTGATCCGGGTCAATATGGACTCGGTGTTCAACATGACCCGTCAGGTCATCACCGGCATGCGTGACCGGGGCTTTGGCCGGATCGTCAACATCAGCTCGATCAACGGCCAGAAGGGCCAGATCGGCCAGACCAACTATTCCGCCGCCAAGGCCGGGATGATCGGCTTCACCAAGGCGCTGGCCCTGGAAAATGCGCGCAAGGGCGTGACCGTCAACTGCATCGCGCCGGGCTATATCGACACGGAAATGGTCGGCGCCATGGACCAGAAGGTGCTGGATGCCATCATCTCCCAGATCCCGGTCGGACGGCTGGGTAAGGGCGAGGAGATCGCCGACATGGTGTCGTGGCTGGCCGGCGAACGTGCCGGATATGTCACAGGGTGCACCCTATCCCTGAACGGCGGTCAGTATCTGGTCGGCTGACGGGACCCTTGCCTAAAATCTGCCGGGGTGGGGAGTCATCCCTCGATCCATGAAAAGCGGGCGACAGGTCGGAGCGATAAGGCGACCGTCACCCCTTGCCGTGATGGCAGGGGTGATCGCGTCCGGCTGGCTTTGCCTTGCCGGCCCGGGCCACACCCAGGCGACCGCCAACTTCCAGAGCGAGGATTCACGGTCCCAGAGAGACCGGGGCCCGATGACCAGCCTGCCCGACAGTGGCCGCTATGTGTCCGAGACCGGACAGGGCTTCATCCTCGACCGCTCCAGCACCGGCACCCTGATGCGGTTCGACCGCTCGACCGAAGTCTGGGTGCTGCGCCCGTCACCCGCCCCGCGTGGTGATGTGATCTTCCGCAATGATGCGGGGGACCAGGTTCTGAGGGTCACCCCGAACGGCGGCATGACGCTTTACACGACGGCAGCGCCCCAGGGCGCGCCCGTGTCCCTCGCCGGACCGGCGCCGGAGCTGCTGGCCCCGACGCTGACGGCCTTCCAGCTGATGGACTTCATCCTGCGCCAGAGCGACCGGGCCACGCGCGCGGTCGGCGAGCTGGTGGTGGTCGATATGGACATCCAGCCCGGCTCGGAATCGGTGGCGACCGATGCCCTTTCGACGGCGGTCGACGCGATTGTCCGCATGGCCCGCTCGCCCAGCCTGCGCCGCGACGTGTCCCAGGTCAGGATGATCATCATTACCGACGTCGGGCCGCGTCAGGTCAGCTTCTCGCGGGGCACGCTGCGTATCGTGATTGATCCCGATGCCGGGTTTGCCGGACGCCCGTCCTCGGCCCGTATCGTGCGGGTCATCTCGGAAACCGACTAGCTCAACCGCGAAAGCCGTCCTTGGCCGCGCGCCGTTCGGCAAAGGTCGCGGCATCGCCCGCGGTGAGGAACGGATTGAACCGCCGCTCGGCGCCGATCGTCGTCGGAACGGTCGGACGGCCCGCCTCGATCTCGCGCATCAGTGTCTCGACGTGGGCGCGCAACTCGGGCCGGTCGTCGACGCTCAGCGCGAACCGGGCATTGGATGCGGTGTATTCGTGGGCGCACCAGATCACGGTCTCATCCGGCCAGTCCATCAGGGCTGAAAGGCTGGCCCACATCTGATCGGGGGTGCCTTCGAAGAGGCGCCCGCAGCCCAGGGTGAACAGGACATCGCCGACGAAGGCGGTCCGCCCCTTGACGTCATGCAGCACCACATGGCCGAGCGTGTGCCCCGGCGCTGCGATCACCTGAAGCTGCGTCTGGCCCACCGACACGACGTCCCCGTCCGCGATCGCATGGTCGAGGGGCGCGGCGCGGCGGACTTCCGCGGGGCCGTGGATGACGCAGCCGGTGGTCGCCTTCAGCGCGGCATTGCCGCCCGTGTGATCCGCGTGCCAGTGGGTGTTCAGGATCAGGTCGAGACGACCCCAGCCCAGACCTTCCAGTTCCGCGAGGATGCGGTCTGCATCGGGGGTGTCGATGGTGGCGACGATGCCGGTGGCCGGGTCGCGGACCAGCAAGCCGTAGTTGTCAGACAGGCAGGGGAACAGATGCACATCCAGGGTCATGCCGGAGACCCTAGCAGCCGGGCGCCCTCCGGGGCTATCCTGTGGCGATGCGGATGGCGATCGAGGACCTGAGACTGTTCTACGGCGAGCCGTCCGGGCGCCTGGTCCGCCGGCTGCTGGCCGAGCGGCTGGAGACTGCCTGGGGCGAAGCCGACGGCTGTGACGTGCTGGGACTGGGCTATGCCACGCCGTGGCTGGGCGCCTTCGTCGGGGCGCGCCGGCTGATTGCTGCCATGCCGTCGGGACAGGGGGTCGAGGCCTGGCCGCGGGGCGCCCGCAACCGGTCGGTGCTGGTCGATGATCGCGCGCTGCCCTTTGCCGCGGGCAGCTTCGACCGGGTGCTGGTCGTTCACGCGCTGGAGGAAGCCGACGACGTCCGGGCGCTGATGGCCGAGGCGATCCGGGTGCTGACGCCGGTCGGCCGCATCATCCTTGTGGCGGCGGCGCGCGGCGGACTTTGGGCCCGGGCCGAGAACACGCCCTTTGGTCACGGCCGGCCGTTCACGCGGCGACAGCTGGAGCGGCTGGTGCGCGAGGTGGGACTGGAGCCCGCCGCCTGGTCGCAGACCCTGTATGTTCCCCCGTGGCCGGCGCTCTATGGGATGGCCGACGGGTTCGAGCAGATTGGCCGTCGCATGGTGCCGGGTGCTGCAGGACTGATCCTGCTGGAAGCGACGCGGCATGCCTATGCGCGGGTGCAACCCGTCGGGGCGGTCGAGCGGGTGCCGCTCCGGGACCCGGCACTTCAGCCCGCGGCGGCGGGTCGCGGCGCGAACCGGGCTCTGGTCCCGCCGGGCGAACACGCCTAGATCGTCGCCATGCACCGACTGATCCTGATGCGCCATGCCAAGGCCGAACGCGGCTCTCCCTCCGGCCGGGACAAGGACCGGCCCCTCGCGGCGCGCGGTCGCGAGGATGCTGCCCGTGTCGGCAAGGCGCTCGCCAGCCGGGGACTGAAGCCGGATCGGGCGCTGGTGTCCGGGGCCGCCCGGACGCGCCAGACCTGGGATATCGTCCATGACAGTCTCGGGGATGTCGAGGTTGCCATCATGGACGACCTCTACGAAGCCGACGCGGATATCCTGCGCCGCCGTATCGAGGCCGAGCTGGATACCGCGGGCTGTCTGATCCTGATCGGGCACAATCCGGGCATCCATCAGCTGGCGGTTGAGCTGTTGATGGAGGGGGCGGCGGCGCCGTCGGTTCTTGAGCGGCTCAGCAGTGGCTTTCCGACCGGCATGGCGGCGATCTTTTCCGTCGATGCCGCCGAGCGCTGCGCCCTCGAAGGCCTGATCCGCCCCGATGATGCCGGGGCAGGAGCGTGACGGGCCCGGAGGTGATCTACAAGCTTGTGGATGCCGAGGACTGGCAGGTCGCGACGGTCGACGGGGCCTATGCCGGATCGGCCGTGGATCTGCGCGACGGCTATGTCCACATGTCGACGGCGGACCAGCTGGGCGAGACGGCGCGGCGACATTTCTGCGGTCTGTCCGACCTGTTGAAGGTGACGATCGGGACGGCGGCCCTCGCCGCCCTGCCCGATGAGGCCCTGCGCTGGGAGCCCTCGCGCGGCGGGGCCCTTTTCCCACATCTGTATGCGCCGCTGCCCCTGTCAGCCGTGCAGTCGATCGAGCCCTGTCACGTGGACGCGGACGGCCGGCTGGTCATGGAGCGCGAGGCGTGACCCTGCTGGATGCCGGGACGGCCCTGCTTCGGCGCCTGGATGCCGAGCGCGCGCACGAGCTGGCCATCGCGGGACTGAAGTATCTGCCCTTGCCCATCTCCCGGGATGACCCGGTACTGACGACCGAGGTGGCGGGTCTGACCCTGTCGAACCCGGTCGGGCTGGCGGCCGGTCTGGACAAGAATGCCGGGGCGATCCGGGGTCTCGCGGGGCTGGGGTTCGGCTTTGTCGAGTGCGGGTCGGTGACGCCCCTGCCGCAGCCCGGCAATCCCCGTCCGCGTCTGTTCCGGCTGGAGGAAGACCGGGCCATCATCAACCGGATGGGCTTCAACAATGACGGGCTGGAGGCCTTTGCCGCGCGGCTGGACCGCCGGCCGCCCGGGGTCGTGGTCGGGGCCAATCTGGGCGCCAACAAGGAGGCCGAAGACCGCATCGCAGACTATGAGACCGGACTGCGGCGTCTGGGAAACCGGGCCGACTACCTGACCGTCAATGTTTCCTCGCCGAACACGCCCGGCCTGCGGGGCCTCCAGACGGTCGAGGCACTGGAGCCGCTGCTGGCCCGGATCAGGGCGGCGCGGCCCACGGACCGGCCGGTGTTCCTGAAGATCGCGCCCGACCTGTCGGGCGAGGACATTGGCCGGATCGTCGAAGCCAGCCTGGCGCACGGGCTGGACGGGCTGATCGTGTCGAACACCACCCTCGACCGGCCCGATACCCTGATGTCCGCGCATGCCGGCGAGGCCGGTGGCCTTTCAGGCGCGCCCCTGCAGGCCCGGGCCACCATGGCCCTGGCCGCGGCGGTCGAGGCCTCGGGCGGGCGCCTGCCCCTGATCGCGGTCGGCGGGATTTCGGACGGCGCCGGAGCCTATGCCCGCATCCGGGCAGGGGCCAGCGCGGTCCAGTTGTATTCAGCCCTGATCTTTGAGGGGCCCGGCCTCGTCCGCCGGATCAAGCGGGATCTGGCCGCCCGCCTGCGCGCCGATGGTTTTTCCACAGTCGCCGAGGCCGTAGGCACAGGGCGTTGACGGAGCGTTAGTGCTGCCGCGTCACTATGGTGCAAAGGGCGATATGCCTGCACTCGGGGATGCGAATGTCCATGACAGCGGCCGACTTGTCGTCAGGCTGGGTCGAAGC
>CAXICH010000050.1:0-12259 GCA_964022245.1 uncultured Alphaproteobacteria bacterium | reverse complement strand
CTGATGCATATGCACGGGGAGCCGCGCACCAGGCAGGGCGATCCCCGCTACGACGATGTGGTGGCCGAGGTGCGCGATGCACTGTTGCACCGGGCCGGGGTCGCCATGGCCGCGGGTGTCGCCCGTGAGCGCATCTGGCTGGACCCCGGTATCGGCTTCGGCAAGACCCTGGCGCACAATCTGGCGCTGATCGCCAACCTGAGCGCGCTGGTCGAGACCGGCTTTCCCGTGCTGTTCGGGGCCAGCCGCAAGCGGATGATCCAGACCGTGGATGCCTCCGCGACCGACCCGCTCGACCGGTTGGGCGGCTCGCTGGCTTTGGCGCTGGAGGCGGCGCGGCGCGGCGCGTCGATCATCCGCGTGCACGATGTGCGCGAGACGGTTCAGGCGCTGAAGGTACAGGCGGCCGTGTCTCAGCAGATTGAAGCCGGGCTCTAGCGGTCCTCGCCCGACAGCCGCTCCTTTTCGACCGGATCGGAGCTGGGCCGCAACAGGTCTTCGACCGCATCGTTGGATCCCGGCGTCGCCGCCTTGGGCGCCGGCGTGTCCGAAGCCGCCTTGCGGGACCGCCCCCTGGGGGCACGTCCCAGAATCTCGAGCGCGTCGTCGCCCTCATGGCCAAACACGCTGCGGATACGCAGGTCGGTCTGCGGGAAGGGAATTTCGATCCCGGCCTCGTCCAGCGCCTCGGCGATGGCCCAGGTATAGGCCGCGTGCATGGCTGCGGGGCGCTTGACAGCGTCCTGGGTGGGCCAGACCAGAAGCTCGAAGTCGAGGCCGGACTCGCCGAAGCCGACCAGCCACACCTGACATTTCCGGGCCTCGGTTTCGGGCAGGGTGAAGGGGATGGCGCGCGCGGCCCTGAGCACCACGTCGCGGACCTCGGCCCGGTTGGCGCCGTAGGCCACCGAGAACGGCACATGGATGCGACGGGTATCGCCCTTCAGCGTCCAGTTGGTGACCTTGCCCTCGATCAGGTTCGAATTCGGGACGATGATGTTGATGTTGTCATTGGTGCGGATGCGCGTTGCCCGGGGTCCGATCTCGACAATGGCGCCGCGCGCATCGTCCAGCTCGACATAGTCGCCGACCGACACCATCCGGTCGAAGATCAGGAACAGGCCGGACACGAACTCCTTGACCACGCCCTGAAGACCCAGGCCCAGACCGATACCGATGGCCCCGGCGAACACGGCGAGGGATGACAGGTTGAGGCCCGCAGCCGACAGGGCCATGAACAGTCCTGCAATCAGGATGCCGTACCCGGCCATCTTTTCCAGCAGATAGAGCGCCTGGGTCGAGCGCGTGGCCCTGTGCCGCAAGCGACGGATCCCCCGGGTCGCGACCCAGGACAGGAAGCCGGCGACCGCAATGATGACGGCGGCGGTGACCAGACCCCCGATCGTCAGGGAGATGCCCCCGAATCGCAGGACCGCTGCGGACTGGAGCTCGGCGAGTTCATTGACCATGGCCCATCAATGCCCAGCTTTGCCGTGGCGTTCCACCCCAGCTTGGCGAAACGGGTCGGACATCCCTATATCGTCCATCCGGCCTCATCGGGGGGCGAGATGAAAGGCCGAACCCATGACGCTGACCAAGGGACGCCGTTTCCTTCCGTCGCTGAGCCTGCAGGTGCTGGCAGCACTGGCCCTGGGCCTGATCGTCGGCGCCATTGCCCAGTCGCGGGGTTTGCCCGGCGGGGCCGAAACGGCCAGCTTCATCGGCTCCCTCGGTCAGCTGTGGCTGAATGCCCTGAAGATGACGATTGTGCCGCTGGTCTTCTCGCTGCTGGTGACAGGCATCGCCTCGATCGCCGGAGCGGCGCACGGACCTGGCCGGGCGGGCCTGCTGGCTGGTCGGGCGCTGCTGGTGTTCGCCATCCTGATCGTCGTGGCGACCGTCTATGCCATCGGCGCGGCCTACGGACTGCATGCCATCTGGCCGATCGACCCGGAGGGGGGCGCGCGGCTGATCGCCGGAGCACCGCCCAGCCCTGAAGGGGTCGGACCGGGCGCCCCGTTCGGTGAATTCCTCAAGACCCTGGCCCCCGCCAATCCGATCCGTGCCGCCGCCGAGGACGCAATTCTGGGGCTGGTCGTGTTCGCGGTCTTCTTCGGCTTTGCCGCCACCCGCCTGCCCGACCGGTTGCGCCTGCCACTGGTCACCTTCTTCGAGGCGGTGTCGGAGACCATGATCGTGATCGTGCGCTGGGTGCTGCTGGCCGCCCCGGTCGGCGTTTTCGCCCTGGCACTGGGGGTCGGGCTGACGGCGGGGGTCGGCGCCGCCGGAACCCTTGCCCACTACGTCGCCATCGTATCGCTCGCGACGATCGGCATCACCCTGCTGTGCTATCCGCTGGTGATCGCATTCGGCAAGGTCAGCCTTGCCGGCTTCGCACGCGGTGTGGCCCCGGCCCAGGTCGTGGCCTTTTCTACCCAGTCATCGCTGGCCAGCCTGCCGGTCATGGTGGAGCGCGCGGTCGATGCCCTCGGGGTGTCGCGTCCCACGGCCGGTCTGGTCCTTCCGTTGGCGGTGGCCGTGTTCCGCATCACCAGCCCGGTCGCCAATCTGGGCGTGGTCATCTACTGCGCCCATCTGTTCGGTATCGAGCCGAGCATGGGCCAGCTGGTCGCCGCGGGTCTGACGGCCGTGCTGGTCAGCATCGGCTCGGTCGGCCTGCCGGGTCAGATCAGCTTCTTCGTCTCGATCGCACCGATCTGCATCGCCATGGGCGTGCCGCTGGAAATCCTGCCCCTGTTGCTGGCGGTCGAGGTGATCCCCGACATCTTCCGCACCGTCGGCAATGTCACCGCCGACATGGCCGTGGCGCGGATCGTTGAGGACGAGGTCGGCGCGCCGGTCTAGCCGGCGTTGCGCGGGAGATCAGTTGCCGGGCGGGCGACGTCCGGCTTCAAGGATCGGCATGCCAGCTTCGGTGGGCAGATAGATGATCTGGCGGTCGCCTTGCCCGGCCGTTTCCTGCAGCATGTTGATATAGGCCCAGCGCAGATAGTTCTCCGGACCGCCGAGGCTTTCGGCCATGATGCGGTTGGCCTCGTTGGTGCCCCTGGCGCGCGCCACCTCGGCCTGAGCCGTCAGTTCTGCGGCGTCCAGCAGGGCCTGGGCCTCCAGCACACGGATGCGACGGTTCTGAACCGCCTCCTCATAGGCCGCCTTGCCCGCCATCGTCTTGGCATAGACGTTGTAGGTCGGCATGCCGATCAGGAAGGCCGCGCCGACCAGGGCGATGATGACCACCACCATGATGCTGAAACCTGTGCCACGCATGTTCTGAACCCTCCCATCAAGACCCCCCAAGGCTGGGCGGACGCGGGGTTCAGGTCAAGTCATTCCGGTCAGTTCGGCACCAGCTCGATCAGATCGAGGTTGGACTCATACTGCGGCCAGGGGATGACCAGCCGCCAGCGGCGCGACCCGATCCGCTCCAGCACCGCCACCATATCCCGGTCAGAATTCTGGCCGTAGGAGTTGGCCGGTGGCTCGGACCCCAGGGCCATCGATCCCAGCATCACCATTTCGCGGTTGTTCTCCGGGAACAGCAGGCCGGACGGCCGCTGGGATCCGGTCAGCTTCGAGAATTTCAGGCCCGCCGGAGTCCGTTGGATGCGGCAGTCGAACCAGCCATAGACGACATAGCCGAGGCCGCCCTCGCCGCCCTGCGAGCCCAGTTTCACAGTACGACAGCGATAGTCGCCCTCGGGTGGCGTGACGCCGCCGACCGCAGCATCCGGATCAATCAGGTCGCCCACGGAGTCGAGATCGCCCGATCCCTCCTGACGCCGCGCCTGCTCGAGCGCCAGACGCCACGCCGCATCGACGCGGCCGTAGCGATCGCGGTCATAGGTGGTGATGATGCTGCGCCAGTCCCGCAGAACCGGACCGGACGAATCCGGCGGGGGGGGCGGCGGCGGCGGCGCATACCCTCCGCCTGCCGAGGCACAGGCCGACACGATCAGCGCTGCCAGCGCGGTCAGTCCGGCCGTGCGGACGTGGCGGGCATACGACATGGCAACTCCTTCTCGTCAGGACCACCAGTGGGCCCGGGCGAGGCGCGGAGGTCAAGGCCGAAGGGATTATTCGCCGCTGTCGGCGGTCTCGGCGGCTTTCTTGCGGGGCGCGCGGCGACGCGCCGGTGCGGCCTCTTCCGAGGTCGTGTCCGCCGGGGACTCGGTCACACGCGGGGTCGGGCGAGTCAGAAAGCCCGGCAGGGCGTCTGCATCGGACGACTCCCGGACCGGCGCGTCCTCGCGCGGACGGCGCGGCTTGCGGGCGGGACGGGCCGGAGCCTCCGTGCGAACTTCAGGGGCGTCCCCGGACGATCCGTCCGAGGTTTGCGTCGCCTCATCAGAGCGGTCGTCGGACACATCCGACTCGCCTTCCTGCGAGGGCTTGCGGCCACGTTGCTCGTCCTTGCGGCGCTCCCAACGTTCCCGACGGGTCTCGCGGCGACCGCCCCCCTCGCCGTCGCTGCGGGGCTCGCCATCGGTGTCGCGGTCGCGGTCTCTGTCGCGATCACGATCTCTGTCCCGATCCCGGTCACGGTCCCTGTCGCGGTCACGATCCCGGTCATGGGTCTGGGGCTGTTGCCCCTGCGGCGGCTGCCCGGAAGGATTGCCGTTGTTATTCTGCTGGGCATTCTGCTGGGCCTGTTGAGCCGCCATGAAGGCCGCCGCCTGGGCACCGCTTTCGTCCTCGAAATCGATATCGAAGCCTTGGTTGGACAGTTCGCGCTGGGCGATTTCCGACACGGGCCGCTGCGGCTGCAGCGCCCTCAACACGCGGAAATAATGCTCGGCGTGCTGCAGATAGTTCTCGGCCAGAACGCGATCGCCGGCAGAGGCGGCATCCCGCGCCAGCTGCATGTAGCGCTCATAAACGGTCTGGGCGTTGCCGCGGACCTTGATGTTCTCAGGGCCCTGGGAATCCCATGAGCGGTTCGGATTGGCGCTGTTGGCATTGTTGCCACCGGGCTTCCTGTTGCGACCGCGCTGGCGCTTCATGCCCTTGAAATCTCTCATAGACTCTACCGTTCCGGGAGGGTGGCCGACACAGGTGACTGTCGAGGCCGGGTTCTGTTTCGTCTGTCCGTGGTTCGGGAGGAAGCCCGCCATCAATGTCATCGGAAGCCGTTGTCACCCGCGCGGTCCACCCAGGCCCGTGTCAGGGATCGGGTCGTCGCGCATGCCGCTCGCCTGTCAGTTGGCCCGAGAGGGCGCACGGAGATGCGATTGGTTGGAGACAGGACAAGACTTAGCGCGCCTTGCCCGGCATTCCAAGGGTCTTTTTCTGCCTCTCCTGCGAGGCGGCGGCCTCAGGAAACGAGGGACATATCCGGGGCCTGCGTCCGCGGATCCGGCCCGTTCGTGACCACCCGGCTGCGATTGGCCAGATCCAGCACGACCTTCACGTCCTCGAACCCGTCCTCGACGAACAGGGCCTTGACCGCCTCGCCCTGATCCCAGCCGATCTCGACCGCGAAGATGCCGCCGGGCTTCAGGATGCGGCGGACTTCAGGCACCAGCTGCCGATAGGCCTCGAGGCCGTCCGGACCGCCGTCGAGCGCCAGATGCGGATCGTGGTCGCGCACTTCGGGGTCCAGCCCGGCGATGTCGTCCGTGGGAATGTAGGGGGGGTTCGACACGACAAGATCGAAGCTCTGGTCCTCGAAGCCGGTCGCCCACTCGGTCCTGAGGAAGGTCGCCCGCCCGTCCAGCCCAAGGCTGGCGGCATTGTCGCGGGCCACCGCAAGCGCCTCACTGGAGATGTCGGTGCCCACGCCCGTCGCGCCCGTCCGCTCTGCCAGAAAGGCCAGCAGGATGGCGCCGGACCCGGTTCCCAGGTCCGCGATCTGGAACGCCTGATGCGGTGCAAAAGCCGCGAGGCCCACGTCCAGCAGCGTCTCCGTGTCCGGACGCGGGCTCAGCACATCCGGCGTGACGCTGAGCATGATCTTCCAGAACCCCTTGCGGCCCAGAATGCGGGATACGGGTTCGCGCTTCAGCCGACGCTCGATCATGGCATCGTAAGCCGCGGCCTGGTCGGCTGACACCGGCCGATAGGGATCGGTCAGGATGTCGAGGCGGCTGACGTCACAGGCAGCCTCCAGCAGCAGGCGGGAATCGATCGACGGGCTGTCGATACGGCCGGCCTTCAGGCGGGCCTGGGCGGTCTTCCATGTGGTGAGCAGGGTCGGTGTGTCGGACATAGGCGTTGATTGGGGGCCTCGGCCCGAAAATTCAAGCGGAACGGCGGGCCAGCGTGGCCGTTAGCGGATCATGGCGTCATCCTCCCCGAAACCACCCGGCATGGGCGGCCCGCTGGTCGGGCTGGCGGCGGCCCTGTTCGGGGGTCTGGCTGCGGGGGCGGGGGCCGCGCACCTCCTGCATCGGAAGGGGCACAAGGTCGGCGTGGACCTGCGCCGCTATCGGCCCGAGCCCGCCGAGCCCGAGCCCCCGACGCCCGAGGACTATGAGACCCGGGAACCCGGACGGGGCCGGGTCGCGCAGAGGCCTCACCAGATTCCGCGAAAGGGCTGGACCGATATCCTGTGGCGCACCGGTGCCAGCTATTTCGGCGACCGGGTCGGCTTCGTCTCGGGTGGCGTCACCTTCTTCGTCCTGCTGGCCCTGTTTCCGACGCTGGCCACGATCGTGACGGTCTATGGCCTGTTCGCGGACCCCGAGGATGCATGGGGGCGACTTCGCTTCCTCTATTCCGTCCTGCCCTCCGGCGTCGCCCAGTTCATCGGCGGCGAGATGCAGCGGCTGGCCGAGGATTCCCGACCACGTCTGACCCTGACGCTCGTCGGCACCCTGGGGCTGTCCCTGTGGGTCGCGAACAACGGGATCAAGACGCTCTTCTACGGATTGAACATTGCCTATCACGAGGTCGAGCGGCGCAATCTCATCCAGTACAACCTGTTGTGTATGGGGTTCACACTGGCGGGCCTGGCCGCAGTCCTGGTCACGGCGGCCATCGTGGTCGGCGTGCCCATCGTGCTGGGCCCTCTGGGCCTGGCGGCCCATCTCGAGCCGTTGGCCCCGCTACGCTGGCTGGTGCTCTATGCCGTCTATATCGCGGCGCTGACGGTCATATATCGACACGGCCCCTGCCGCGCCCGGGCCCGCTGGCGTTGGCTGACGCCGGGGGCAATCGTCGCCGCCACCCTCAGTCTGGGTCTGTCGGCGGTGTTCAGCTGGTATCTGCAGAATTTCGTACGGACCGACAGCTATGGCCCGCTGGCGGCCATGATGGGCTTCCTGCTGTGGACCTGGCTGACGGTACAGATCATCCTGATGGGCGCGGAACTGAACGCCGAGATTGAGCACCAGACCGCCGTCGACACGACCGTGGGGGCCCCGGAGCCGATCGGCGAGCGCGGTGCCATCGTCGCCGACAGTGTGGGCGCCAAACGCGGCAGCCCCGCCGCGCTGAACTTCACCCTCAAGCACGCCGAGGCGATTTCCGACCGCCTGTTGAGGCGGCGCAACCGGAACCGGCCGCGTAAACGTTGAGGGATCAGGCCGAGCGTGCGCGTATGGGGGCCGCCCCATCGGAGAGCGACTCGTTCAGATAGACCTCGGCCTCCTGCGCAGGCAGGGCCGGGGCATAGCCAAACCCTTGGCCGTAATGGCAGTTGTCCTGCAGCAGAAGGGCCGCCAGACCGGCATTCTCGACGCCCTCCGCCACGACTTCCAGCGACAGGTCGCGCCCCAGATTGACCACCGACCGGACGATCTTGGCCGAGCCCTCGTCGCGATCCATGGTCAGCACGAAATAGCGGTCGATCTTCAGGGTATCGAACGGCAGGCGCGCGAGATAGCTGAGCGACGAAAAGCCGGTGCCGAAGTCGTCCAGCGCCAGCGACGCCCCGACTTCTTTCAAGCGTGCCAGCACCACGGCGGCACTCGCCGTATCGCGCATGATGTCGCCTTCGGTGACTTCCAGCTTGAGCGCGCCGCGCGGCAGGCCGGTCTCCTCGATGATGCGGGCGACGTCCTCGACCAGATTGGGGCGCTCGATCTCGCCAACCGACAGATTGACGCTGCAGAACAGTTTTCCGGCCAGCGGATGCCGCTTGAGCCATTCGGCCAGCTGACGGGCCGCCTGGGTCATCATCAGCAGACCCAATTCGTTCATCAGCCCCATTTCATCGGTCAGGGTCAGGAATTCGTCAGGGGGGACCAGACCACGCTTGGGGTGACGCCAGCGGCACAGCGCCTCGAACCCGGCGACGGCCCCCGTCTTGAGATTCACGATCGGCTGATAGAAGGCCTCGATTTCGCCCCGTACGAAGGCATTGCGCAGGTCAGACTCAAGCGCCAGCCGCGACAGACTGTCGGTCTCCAGCGCCCGGCCATAGGCCGCGGCGCCCCCGCGCCCCGCAGACTTGGCCTGTTCGACGGCCAGCTCGACCCGGCGCAGCAGTTCGCCGGGATCCGAGGCATCCGGCCCGCCTTCGGTGGTGACCGCCCCGATCGAGACCGTCGGATAGATGTCAAAGCCGGCAACCCGCAGCGGCTGCTCCAGCGCCTGACGCAGGCGACCGGGCACATGGCCGGTCCCCTTGCGGACCAGTACCGCAAATTCGTCCTCGCCGATCCGGGCCGGCAGGTCGTCACCCGAGAAGGCTGCCGCCAGGCGCGACCCGAGCGCGGACAGGACCCGATCGACCCGCTCATGGCCCAGAGCCTCGTTCAGACGACGGAGACGATCCACATCGGCGACCACCAGCTCATAGTCACCGGGCCGCGTCAGCGTCTCGCCGACCCGTGCCAGGAAGGACCGCCGGTCCAGCAGACCGGTCAGGGGGTCACGATCCGATCCAGCAAACGTCGTCTCCAGCGCCACCACGCCCGCGGCCCTCAGCCCGTCTTCCAGCCAGACGCCGCGCCACAGGCAGGTGGGATGGTCCCGCATCCGCAGGCGAATGGCGATCTCGGTGCCTTCGGCCTGGGGCTTGAGCAGGGCCTCGGCCAGTGCCCGATCCTGCGGCATGGCGACAGCGACGAGGGCTGCCCCCGAACATTCGGGCGCCAGCGGGCCCAGCCCCAGCGGGCGACTGGCCCCGGTGACACGCAGGCTGTCCTCGGACGGTGTCCAGACCCACAGGGCCGAGTCAGCCGCCGCCAGCGCCTCGATGGCCATCGAAGCATCCCAGGCCAAGGCTGACTGCCGCTTGCTCACCCGCCTGAACGATCCTCACCCGGCGCCATTTCGGCGCCACCCTCGTGTCGATCCGTGACACGCCCGAACAGAAGATGGTCTGCCCATTCGCCGTTAATTTTGAGATAAGCCCGGGCCATTCCTTCGGATTCAAACCCTGCTTTTTCCAGCACACGGCGCGAGGCCACGTTCCACGGCACGCAGGCGGCCTCGACCCTGTGAAGCTTCAGCGTGTCGAACGCGAAGTCGACCATGCCCCGAACGGCGGCCGTGCAGTAGCCTTTTCCCGCATAGGGCTGGCCGATCCAGTAGCCGAGGGTTCCGGCTTCGCTGACCCCGCGACGGATGTGGGACAGGGTCACAGCGCCCGCCAACTGGCCGGTTGAGGCCTCGAACACAAAGAACGGCCAGGCCGTGCCCAGATCCATCTCGCGCCCGTACAGGGCCAGACGCCGGCGAAAGGCTGGTCGCGTCAGATCGTCTTCGGGCCAGGCCGGCTCAAAGGGGGCGAGATACGCCTGCGACGCGGCCCGCAGCGCGGCCCAGGCCCCATAGTCCGCCGGGCGGGGCGGGCGCATCACCACCCCCTCCGACTGAAGCGTCGGTCCCGACCGCTCGCTGATCCAGTCCAGAATGGCCATCCGTCAGGCTTATCCTGTCAGGGCGCGCTCGAACAGAAGGCCTGCTGACAGTCCCGCCCGCGGTCCGAGCACCGCCGTCGCCGACAGTCCCGGCGCAAGGCAGGACGCCAGCGCCCGCTGCACATCCTCGCGGCTCTGCGCCATGACCTCGTCGACCATGGCGTCGCTGCTGACGGGATGGCCAAAGATCAGCGACTGGGTCGCCAGCCGCCCCGCCCGCGCCACCGGGCTTTCGTCGGCCATCCGTATGCCGGCCCGGGCGACGGCACGGGCCCGGTCGAGTTCCCGGTCGGTGGGCCCCTTGGCGGCCAGGGTGCGGATCGTCTCGCCACAGACCTGAGCCAATTCTCCGGCACGGTCCGCCGCGGCCCCGGCATACAGGCCCAGCAAGCCACAGTCGGCATAGCTCTCGTGGTAGGCGTCGATGGCATAGGCCAGTCCGCGCTCTTCGCGCGCGGTCTGGAACAGACGCGAGGCCATGCCGCCCCCCAGGATCTCGACGCCGAGGCGCAGCGCCGGCCGGCGCGGATCGGTGTGGCTCAGGCCCGGCAGCAGGAAGACCAGGTTCGACTGCTCGATCCGGCGGGCCAGTCGCGCCTCGCCCCCCCTGAACGTCCCGGCGGGGACAGACGAAGCGGCGCGGACGGCGCCCCCGGAAAAACCTCGTTCGACAAGCGCCAGAAGCTGCCCCTCATCGACGGCGCCGGATACGGACACCACGATCCGCTCAGGCCGATACATGTCGGCACGAAAGGACCTGAGCGCCTCCCGGTCGATCGGCGCCAGCGTCTCGACCTCACCGAGGATGGCGCGCCCCAGCGGCTGCCCCTCGAACGCCCGCGCCTGGGCCATTTCGAAGACGTGGTCGTCGGGGGTATCAAAGGCCTCGGCGATTTCCTGGGCGACGACGTCCTTTTCGCGTTCGACTTCGTCCGGGTCGAACACCGGATGAAAGATCAGGTCGGAAATCACCTGAAGCGCCGTCTCCAGACCATCGGCGATGGCGCGGACCTCGAAGACGGTTCGCTCATAGCCCGTCGAGGCGTTGATCGATCCGCCCCCCGCCTCGATCCGTTCGACGATCTCCCGGGCCGACATGTCGCCCGCGCCCTTGAACACCATATGCTCCAGGAAATGGGACCAGCCGGAATGCTCCGGGCTTTCGTGGCGGGCGCCCCCGGCAATGGCCACGCAGACGGCCACCGTCTGCAGACCGGGAATCGGATCGCAGACGACACGGACGCCGTTCGACAGGGTGTGGGATCGCAGGGTCAGGACTTCAGCTTCCGGCGGAGCAGGGCGATGTAGAAACCGACCAGCGCCAGCGCCAGTCCGAACCAGGTCAGGGCATAGCCCAGATGGTTGTTGGAAAAGGCAGCGGGCGGGGCCGAGGGCGTGAGCGCCTCCCAACCCGGCCATGCCGAGTCGGTGGCGAACAGGACGTAGGGGCGAACCGGTCCCTGAAGGCCCAGCGCCCGGGTCATGGCCTCCGTGTCACGAGCATAGAAGCGATTGCCGTCGGGCGGTGGGGCAAAGGCGCCGGGCGCCTCCACCCGGCGGGCCTGGGCAGTGATGGCAGAATTGGCGGCGAGTTGCGTGGCCGGACGGGCGCTGATGGCTTCCGGCACAAAGCCCAGATCAACCAGCCAGCCGTTACAGCCGGAGATCAGACGCACGCCCGGCTGGCCATCCTGTATCGACTGCAGCTCGACGTGGGGCTGGTTCTGAAAATCACATGTGAGGGTCGCCGTTCGGAACTCGGGATCCGGCATCTGCGCGAGGGCCTGGAGCGACACGGCCGGCAGGTCGGCAGCGGCCTCGGCGCGCGCGATCAGGCCCTGTTTCCACTGCAGGCGCTGGACCTGCCACACGCCGAGGGACAGCAGCAGGATGACCGCCAGAAGCGAGATGACGGTCAGAACCCACGGGAAGCGGGCCGTGGTCTGATCAGACATGGGGCGAAGCTCCGCGGTCACGATCCCCGATCTGGATGGCAATCATCAGCCCCTTGCCCGGCCGCATCAGGCCGAAGGACAGGGCCAGAACCAGGGGCACCGCCACGATCAGCAGGACCCACAGGGGCGGGGCGAAGGCGATCTGCAGCCCCAGCGCCAGAAACGCCGAAACGCCCCCCGAGATCTGCATGATAAACACGGCCGCCCCGTCGCCGGTGTTCAGGCGGGTGAAGTCAGTGCCGCAGACGGCGCAATGATCCACGACCTTGAGGAACCCGGCGAACAGCCGGCCCTCGCCGCAGGCCGGGCACCGGCAAAGCAAACCGGCGCGGATCGGGTTGATCCGCCCAACCCCGTCAAGAAAAGAGGCGCGGGACTGTTCGTCCCGCGCCGGCTGAAGATCGATCCCTGTGGGCCCGTCGATCACCCGAAGATGACGTAGACGAAGGCAAACAGGAACAACCAGACCACGTCGAC